>CALBXO010000171.1 GCA_937890335.1 uncultured Pseudomonadota bacterium
AGGTTGCGGGCGCTGATCTCCGTCTGACCCGCGGCGAAGCGGGTGCCAACCTGCGTGAAGAAGACATCGCCGGTGTAGATCTCAAAGCGTCGGACGCTCTGGTCCCCCTTGGCGTTGGTCGCCAGGACATCGATGATGTGCTTGCCGTCCTCGAGTCCAGCGGGATCAAAGGTCCAGTTCAGCGTGTCGCCACAGGCGCCGTAGACCGGGATGTCGTCCAGCACCAGCTCCACCTTCTCCACGCCGCGGCCCTTATTGTCCGCGGTCTTCACGTTGATCTTGGTCTTGCCGTCGATGCGGGTGCCGTCCTGGATGCCGTCTACGCTGACGCTGAGGACGTCCACTGAGACGAGCCCGAGCACGGCCCACATGGCCTCGGCCTTCGCGCTGCCGCTGGAACCCCAGCCGCCGTCGGTCTGCTGGTGATCGATGAGCCATTTGGTGCCCTGTTTGACGCTCTTGTCCGCGTCGGTCATGCCGAGCAGGCGCAGCGTGTAGATGACCTGACCCGTGGCCAGCGTCTGCGAGGGGCCGCGTGCGTTCAGGCTCCAGCCGCCGTCCTTGTTCTGGCGGGCCTCGATGGCCTTGCGCAGGTCGCGCATGGTCGTCTCTTCGGAGCCGACGCCCGCGGCGAGGAAGCCGATGACGGCGTAGTCCAGCTGCTGGATGTCGGCGGCGTCGCTCTTCTTGAAGCCGTTGGTCGCACCGTAGAGCCAGTCCTCAGCGCGACCGATGGCGGTCAGCCACTTGTCGTCCGCGTCGCGCTCGAAGGCGCGCCTCCACGTGGCCATCGCCAGGGACGTGTATTGCAGCTGCCCGGTGGAGACCGGCGCGTTGACCCATCCGGTGTTGACGGAGCCGTCGGGCGCCTGGAGGGCGAGAATCTTCTCGGCCTCGAACAGCAGCTCTTTGCGCAGGGTCGTGTTGACGTGCTCGTCGTAGCGGCCGAACGCGATGGCGCCGAGGATCTTGGCGCCCTTGCCGATCTCCGGCGAGCCGTGGCTGAGGCCGCCGGCGGCGTGGCGTGCGCCTCCGTCGAGGTCGAGCATGCCCGTGAGCATGGTGTCGAAGGCCTTCTTATTGATGTTGTACTGGTTGCTGTGGCCGACGGAGAAGGCCTCCACGGTCACCGCCTGCACGTGGCAGCCGTAGCAATTGTGACCCTCCTGCCAGGCCGGGCCGACCTTGGCGAGGAAATCGAGGCCCTTCTGGGCCGCGCGGCGGGCCTTGGGGTCCGCCTTGACGTGCTCGGCGCCCTTGGTGCCCTTGGCCGGTGCGCACTTGCCGAGCTCGAAGCGCTCGATGGCCTTCTTCTCGTCGGCTTTGGCCGCCGGGGCGTTTGCCTTCTTGTTCTCCTTGGGACTCGGGGACGCAGCTGCGATGCCGGGTTCCCCGCCCTGGCACATGCCGCCGCCGGTGATGAGCGACGCGACAACGAGTGTGGTGGCGCCCAATCCGAGGACGGCCGTGACCAGCGAGCGTTTGGTGGTTTGTTTCATCTCTGCCTCCAGGAACGTGATGGGAAGCTGAAACGACGGCGTCATGGATTCGATCCAAATCGCGTTTAACTTTTTGTCCGACGTCGTCAGTGTCCGGGTTAATCGCGTTCGGATCTGCTGCAGTGTTTCAAGATCCGGGTACTGCATGCTATGGGAGCGACGTGCAAGAAGAAGGCGTCACGAAATTCAGCGCGGTCCACGAGACCCGCGCGTTACCCGCGCGCCGCTACGGCAAAGCATGTGCGGAGCTGGTGGCGTGGCGAGGGATCCTGGCGCGCTTGGAGCTTGTGGGTCAGGACCCGGCGCGCTACGGCGGCGCCGGGTACGGCAACGTGAGTTGCCGCGTGCCGCCGTACCCCGGCAGGCCGGGCGCGCGCCCGTTCCTGATCAGCGGAACCCAGACCGGCGGAAATCCCTGTATGTCGCTGGCGGAGCACGCTGTTGTGACCAGGTACGACATTGCCGGTAACTCGGTCGTGTCCGAGGGGCTCTCGCGCCCGTCGAGCGAGTCGATGACCCATGGCGCCATCTACGATCTCGGGGGCCAGATCCGCTGGGTCCTCCACGCCCATTGCCCCCCATTGTGGCGTCGGGCGCAATCGCTGCGCATCCCGTGTACGCCGGAGGGCGTGGACTATGGAACGGTAGAGATGGCGCTCTGCGTCAAACGCCTGTGGCGATCGAGCCCGCTGCCGGAGCTCCGAATCTTCGCGATGCGCGGTCACGACGACGGCATCGTCACCTTCGGACGGACCGCCTCTGAGGCGGGCGAGGTTCTGGTGACGGCTCTGGCCCGGGCCTACACTCTGGATTGCGAGGCCGATGGTGTCCTTTGCACCTCCTGAACCGGGTGTCAGGCGAGGGCGCGACCAACGGGACGCGACCGCGTGCGGCACATTGTGCGCCGGTCATGGCTACTGGACTTGCCGATCGATAGGTCGAGTGGTCACTTCCAGAGTCTCCAGGATTGGACTTTGACCCCCTCGATCCCCTAGTCTCCGCGTAGAGCAACCTGGCACCAATCTTGGATAGTCCGGCAGCATCGTGGAAACCTCCGTGGTGATGTGATGAATCGTTTGCGACTACTTCTTATCGGACTCCTGCTCGCCGCCGCCGCCTGTGGTGGCGACGCTGCTGACCCCGCAACGGACGACGGGAAAGGCGGAAAGGCGGACAACGGGGGCGGCGGAGAGTTCATCGAGGCGCTCGAGGGCCGCGAGGACCCGCTTGGCAAGTGGCTGCGCGAGACCTCCGGCGTGGACGGCGAGGGCCTGGTGGACGCGGACTACGTTCGCATCGTCACCGAGATCGCCGAGCAGGAGCAGTGCTCCATCGCGTCGGTCCGCACCTTCCTCATCAGCGACACCCTTATCACTGGCGACAACCCGTTCCCGCGCACGGTCACCACGCTGTGCTCGGACGACCCGGCCAAGGCCTCCAATATGTTCCTCAGCGCCCCCGAGGCGACCGAGGACGGCGACATCGACATCAAGACGATCGAGATGTTCGCGTGGGACGCGGCCGCTCGGGAGTTCCGCTTCTACCGGGTGGACCCGGTTGGCGACGGCAAGATCAAGGTCGAACTGGACCCGCCGCAATGCGCGGGTTGCCACACGGGTTCCCGCGAGCAGACGACCGCGACGATCCCGATGGCGCCAGTCATGAACGAGCTCACGCTGCCCTGGCCGCACTGGAACTCGGAGCCCGACGCGACGAGCCATACCTTCAGTGTCAGCGACGACGTCAAGGGCCGCGAGAACTACAACCAATGCGTGACCCCCTGGCTCGGCAGCGCGCCGAACCTTGAGCAGATCATTCGCGCCGGCTTCGACAAGTCCAACAACGCGCGGCTTCGGGCGCGCCGCAACAAGGGCGGCAACATCGCCGAGGCGATGTCCCTGCTCCACCCGGTCTTCTGCACCGAGCGCATCAACTTCGCGACGGAGGACGCCGGCCAGCTGATCATCGGCGCCGTAGTGGACGAGGGCATCCCCAACGCCATCAGCAAGCTCGGCGGCGGCCCGTGGGCCTTCTACAACGATCGCAAGATCCGGATCGGCACCGCCGATGGCGACGAGATCGAGATGATGGTGGTGCGCGGCGCGGTGGACGTGACCTACGAGAACCAGCTGATGAGCGTCAACGGCCTGCCGGCCGAGCACGTGCTCGCCGCCAAGCTCTACGATTGGAGCAACCCGGCGTTCAGCGACGCGCGCTGCAAACTGTGGAACGACGCCAGCGAGCGTTTTGCCATCGTCCCGCCCGAGGTCGCCGCGGACGAACGTACATCCAACCTGGTCAAGTCGCTCTTCATCGAGATCATGAAGGTCAAGGCGACGGACGGCTCCATGGTCTCGCTGCTGGCGGACGGGAAATACTACATTGTGGACCGCGCTGCCGACGCCACCGTCCTGGAGCTCGCCGACGCAATCCAAGGTGAGTTCGTCGGCGCGGCCGAGTGCGACCTGGATGGGTTCTGCGAGGGCGACCTGACCGCGGTCGGAGACCGGGTCCAGGAGCACGTGGAGAAGATGGAGGCCGACGAGGAGCGACGCTCGCTCCTCTGGGAAGCGCGCAACATCCGGGCCTGCATCGCCGTGGAGCGATACCAGAGCACGCCCGACATCGGCAACCTGGCCTGCGAATAGATGATTCGGCGGCCTGGCCGCCCTGCGATAACGAACCGAATTGAACACGATGCGTGGGGTACACGGAACCATGAAACGAATTGCATTTCTTCTTCTTCTGACCGGCCTCGTCGGTGCCCTCGCCTGCGGCGGCGGATCCGAGGACGGCGCCGATGGCGACAACGGCAAGGGCGGCAAGGCCGATGAGAACGGCGGAGACTTCCCCTGCGAAGTCGAGCACTTCCGCGGCGGCGCCATCGACCTCTCCCAGCGGACGGACGTGCTGGCCGAGAAGGTTCTCAAGAACGGCGACGGATGCCCCACGGACTTCGCGGCCGTGATGGAGAAGCTCCGCCAGACTGATTCGGAGAAGTGCTCCACCGAGACGCGAACATCCGGCATCAACTCGATGGTCGTCTCCGAGACCGCCCAGCTGCTCGGCGAGCCGACCGGCTACCGCATCGTCACCACCCGCAAGTGCGGCGATCGTGACCAGGAGGACCTGTTCTTCAGCCTCTTCGGTGTCTCCCCGGTGGAGAAGGATGAGGAGGGCAAGTTCACCGGCAATCTCCCGCGCGGCGCGGAGGTCATGGCTTTTGATGAGGCCAAGCAGGAGTACGCCTACTACGAGATCACCAACGGCGGTAAGTGGGAGTTCTTTGGTACCTCCACCGACATCCTGACCGGCGAGGCCGGTCGCTGCGCGAGCTGCCACACCGGTGGTGGTCCCATCATGAAGGAGCTCGACACCCCGTGGTTGCACTGGGAGGGACACGAGGACGTGCCTGGCGCCAAGGACCTGGTCGACGCGTTCGACGACCTGGGCAGCAAGGCCTCCGGCTCCCGGATGGAGGGTCTGACCAAGTCCGGCAACCGGAAGTGGAACAAGACCCGCGTTGAGCTTCTCAAGTCCACGGGCGACACCTCCCGGCTCCTGGAGCCGCTGTTCTGCACCGTCGAGGTCAACATCGACAACGGGACGGACTTCGCCGGTCGCGAGCTCGGTCGGGTGAACCTGGACTTCATGCTCGACCCGCAGCTGGCCGGGTTTGGCGGCATCGACGTGAACCACGAGGACTACGTCGCCCTGCGCGACGAGTTCGAGCAGTTCGTGGACCTCGGTGGTCAGAACGCGCAGGACGCGGAAGGCAAGGAGATTCGGGACACCATCTTCCTGTTCGCCTACCCGGAGCGCAGCTTCGCGGACAACGACTACGTCACCAAGCTCAAGGACGCCGGCATCGTCGATGACGAGTTCATCAAGGATGTCCTGGCCGTGGACTTCACGAACCCCATCTGGTCCGACGCCCGCTGCGACCTGCTCCAGTTTGCCCCCGAGGTCGAGGAGTTCACCCCGGATACCCTCCGCGAGGGATTCCTGGCCAAGCTCGCCGACGCCGAGGAGGGCACGCCCGCTGCGGCGCTCAAGGCGAACCTCGAGGAGAAGGAGAACCAGCAGGCGCACAAGGACGCCGTGACCGCATTCACCGACGCCTGCAAGGCGCGCGACAAGCGCGAGTTCCTTGAGGACATCATGTTCGTCGTCACCGCGCGTCGCGACCAGGCCCGCGCCCTTCACGTCTTTGAGTTTGACCCCTCGCTGCCCAAGTCCACCTTCTCCGTGGACCCGAGCGTGCACCTTGACCCTGTGACCTGCGAGCTCGTGCAGCCTGAGTAGGCCGCGAACCAAAACCAAACTTCGGGCGGCGTGCGTGTCGCCCAGCCAAAATTTCGACGAGGACTACACAATGAACAAGCGCAACCTGATTGCCCTGCTGAGCGCGGGCCTGCTGGCCACCTGCGCTGTGGCCTGCGGCGGCTCCGAGGAAGAGGAGCCGGTCGCCGAGAACAACGGCGCCAACAACGGCGGCGGCAAGACCGATACCCCGGCCGGCAAGGCGCCCGCCGAGGAGCAGTGCCTCGACCGTCGCTCCGACGTCCTCGAGAGCGCCAACCAGCACTTCACCGAGACCGCCATCCGTTGGGCCTGCGCCGACGTGGCCGGCGTCAACACCGTGGGCAGCGACGACCGCTGCCAGGAGTACTGCGAGTACTTCGCCATCGTGCAGCCCCCGCCCATCGACGGCGAGGACGGCGGTGAGCGTCCCGCTTCCATCGCGCTCGGACAGAACCAGCCGGGCGGTGGTACGTCGGCCCTCAAGCTGGACCTGAACGAGGACCAGATCTTCTGGCTTGAGGATCACGCCGAGGACGTGGTGGGACAGTGCGCCTTCACCACGTGGCACGCGGACATCGACCCCCCGCTGCCGGTGTGCGGTGACGACGTGGACTGCGCCGATGCCGACCTGTACGGCATCGCTCTGAACGCCAAGAATTTCCGCATGAAGGTCAGCTTCAACTCCAACAGCGCCGCGTCGGCCCTCGTCAACGACTGCGCCGAGGCGCGCATCCCGTTTGGCGACCCGGAGGACGAGAACGACCCGTTCCACGGCGACTTCTTCCGCGGCTGCATGGTCACCGCGGGCCTGTACGGCACCCAATGGCGCCGCAGTGACCCCCAGGTCTGCGCCGCGGCGGTCCGCCTCGTCGAGTGCGGTTGCAGCATCCCCAACGCCACCGAGAACATCGGTCGCAGCCTCATCCCGCCGCAGGACGGCGAGACCGCCGACGAGATCGGTCTGTGGGGCTTCCCGCTCGGGACCTGGAGCGGCCAGAAGGAGCTGCCCCTGGGCTGCCGCCACGTGGAGATTGGCCACGACGGTCAGAACATCGTCGCGTGTGACCTCAGCGGTCAGGATGTCCTCAACTCGCTCGAGGACCCGAAGGAGGCCTGCCGCACCAAGTACGGCGACAACGTCGTCGTGCACGTGCCGGTCCCGCAGGGCGTCATCGAGTGCGACCCCAGCAAGTCCAACAGCCCGTACACCGAGAGCTGCGACGACATGCCGTGGGTCGTTCAGCGCTAGTGTGAGTGCGTGACGGGTTTCCCCGTCACCGCGTGCGCGGGATGGACTGGCCATCCCCGTACCCGTTGGGCCGGGTCTGCAGCAGCGGACCCGGCCCAACGAGTACGTTGAGGCAAGCAGTATGATGTGGCGAGCGATAAGTCTGATGGTGTGCCTGGGCCTGTGTGCCTGCGGCGGTGACGCGGCCAAGGAAGAGCCCGTGGCTGGCAACAACGGCGGCGGAAAGACGGACACGCCGGACGACTCTCCCGAGGACTCCTGCACCAAACGCCGCGCGGACGCGCTCTACGGCAACCAGGCGTTGTTCACGGCGGAGATGGTTCGCTGGTCTGTGTCCGACGTCGAGGGCGTCAACAACAATAACCAGGACGATCGCGGCCAGGAGTACTGCGAGTTCTTCGCGATGGTGCACCTGCCGGCAGAGGTCGAGGATGGCGAGCGACCCGGCCCGCAGACCCTCGGCCGGATCCTGGGGTTTGAGGAAGACGCGACTGGTTTTGAGCGCCTCGTGACCACGGATCTCGGCTACGAGCTCACGGACGACCAGATCTTCTACATCGAGGACTACGAGGACGAGACCTTCGGCACCTGCGTCTTCACCAGCTGGCACTCCGACGTAAAGGGCCCGGTGCCCGCGTGTGACGGCGGCGAGTGTCCGGAGGTGCTCGGCGTGCCCGTGGACGCGGATGTGTTCCGCATGAAGCTCGGTACGAACTCCAACGAGGCCGCCTCCGCGCTTCTGGCCGACTGCCTCCACTCGGACCCCATCGTCGGCGACCCCGCCAACGACGAGGACCCGCTGCACAGCGACTTCTACCGAGGCTGCATAGCAACGGCGAACCT
This sequence comes from uncultured Pseudomonadota bacterium, assembly GCA_937890335.1. Taxonomy (GTDB): domain Bacteria; phylum Myxococcota_A; class Bradymonadia; order Bradymonadales; genus CALBXO01. Next base: position 7,897 of record CALBXO010000171.1, read on the forward strand.
CTACGGGACCGAGTGGCGACGCTCCGACCCGGCCGTCTGCGCGGCCGCTGTCCGGATGCGCGAGTGCGGCTGCTCCCTGGCCGACGGGGCCGATCTGGCCAGCACGCTCATCCCGCCCCAGCCGCACGACGGCGACGAGGGCGAGGTGGAGTTCAGGGGCTTCCCGCTGGGGTCGTGGAGCGGCTTCGACAAGCTGCCGCCGGGGTGCTCCTACGTGAACCTTGGGGACAGTAGCCAGACCGTGGTGACCTGCGCACTGAGCGGCGCGGACGTGATTGACCACGCGAGCGATCTGAAGCGCCGCTGCATCGACAAATACGGCAACGACCTCGTGGTCCAGGTGCCCATTCCGCAGGGGGCCGTCACCTGTGACCCGCCCGAGGACGGCGCCTACACGGACACATGCACGGACACGCCGTGGGTGGTGACCCAATGAAGAAGCTTCTGTGGTTGACCCTGGTTGTGGGCCTCGCCGCGTGCGGCGGTGACGCTGCCGATCCCGATGACGACGGGCTCGGAGGCAAGGCGGACGAGAACGGCACCGGAGGTATCAGCGAGGCGCTCGACGGGCGCGAGGACCCTGTGGCCGCGTACCTGCGCAAGGTCGCCAGCGACGAGGGCGTCGTGCCCGGGACCTACCAGGATGTCCTGGACGGCGTGGGCGAGCAGATGGGGTGCGACCCCTCCACGCAGCGCACCTTTGTCATCCTGCTCACAAAGGCGGACCTGTTTCCGCGCACGATGTTCACCGTCTGCTCCGACGACCCGACGACGGCGAGCCAGTTCTTCCTCAGCACCCAGTCGGAGTCGGGCCTGATGCCCGACGTGGACCCGCGCAACATCCGCATGTTTGCCTGGGATTCCAGCGCGCGCACGTACCGAACCTACGAGATGACGCCGTACGGCGAGGCCGGCGAGGGCATGAAGCTCGACATCGAGCCCGCCCGCTGCCGCAGCTGCCACACCGGCCCCGCGGACATGGACAGCTCGGCGATTCCGTTCTCCCCGGTGATGAACGAGCTGGTGAACCCATGGACACTCTGGAACGCAGAGCCGGACTTCCGGTCCCACAAATTCGAAGACACCATCGACCCCGATGTCGCGCGTGCGCGTGTGTACTCAGAGATGCTGGACGGACGCCTGGACTCCGCGGCGAACTTTGAGAAGCACATCCGCGCCGGCATGGAGCGGGTCACCACCGCGCGGCTCCGGGCGCGACGCAACGACGCGAACCTGGGCGAGAGCATGGCCCTTCTGCGGCCCATGTTCTGCGACGAGACCCTCAACTACGTCTCGGAGAATCACGACACCGGCGACACCCACGCCAGCGCCGCCATTGACGACGCCATCCGACGCCTCTTCCTGACCATTCGCGGCGACAATTGGCCGTACGACTTCATCAACGACGGCAAGCTGCGCCTGCCCGTTCCGCAGGCCGGTGACGAGCCGGTGGCCGTGATCCCGGTCCGCGGCGAGGCGACGATTCAAGTGGAGCTGAGCCTGGTGTCGCGCAGGGTGCTGACCGTTGAGCAGGCGCTGCGCGTGCGGGCGTTGGACTGGAAACGGCCGGCGCTCAGCGAGTTCAGGTGCGGCCTGTTTGAGGACGCCGAAGCCCGGCTGGCCATCACGCCGCCCGATCTGTCCGCGTACGCGCGCAACAGCGATCTGATCCCGGTCCTCTACGACGAGATCATGTCGGGATTCATCCCCGCCTCCGGAGACCTGATTTCCCTCCCGGATGTGTCCAGCGAGGACGCGGTGGCCGCGCTGGAGACCGGCGCGCTGGATGGATATGCGCGCACCAACGAAGAGTTCGCGCAGGAGGTCGAGGCCTGGTTTGACGAGCTGCAGGAGCCCGGCGGCCGTGAGTGGCTCGAGGCCCAGCGGATTGAGCGAGGTTGCGTGGCGCAAGCGCGCTTCTCCGCAGCGCCCCACATTCCGGGAACCGATTCATGCGAGACCGGCGACTGACCCGCGCCTTTGGCGCCGCAATCGTGCTGGTCGCGGCCGTTGGTTGCCCCGCGGACCCGCCGGTTCGCACCTCGCCTGCCGCAGACGCCGGCACAGCGCAGGTCGCCAAAGCACCAGATGCTGCGCCCGACGTGTTGGCCTCAGCTTCGCAGACCGACGCGCCAACCTCCGACCTCGGTCGTTCGGCGGTTAGAATCCTCGATCAAATCCAAGCCCTCGAGACCCAGAAGGACGTGACCTGCTGGACGAGTTTTCGCCAGTTGGACTCCTTCGTCGCCGCGGGCGAGTACAGCGATTACGCAACGCTCACCAAGATCGCGGCGACCAAGTCACTGACGCGGTCCCTCTGGCGAAAGGCCGCGCTGATCGGTCCTGGCCCTGTCACGGGGAAGCGCATCGGCGAGGTGGCCAGGCTCGAGACTGTGACACTCCCCGCCGACCGGCAGGAGGCCCTCGGGGACGCCGCGGGCGCCATCGGACTCAAGCAGTTCAACGACTACCGCAAGACCTCCGAGCACTGGCGCGTGGTGCTCAGCCTGGTCCAGGACGAGATGCGTCGCACAGACCCGTTGCCCGCCCTGGATGCCAGTGGCGAAGAGCGGCTCGCCGAGTCTGCGACCAAACTCGCGCTGGCGCTGCTCGTCCGGTCCGGGGAGCTGGCGCTCATCGCAAAGAGCCCGTTCATCGAGGGACGCCACGTCAAGGCCGCGTACAAGGAGCTTGCCGACCGCTATGGTCTGGGCCCGGTGCCGGAGACGGGACAGTCGCGCGATGACCCGGCCCTGCGAGGGCTGACCCGCAAGCTCATCGACGCCAAGGTCGCGGCGCTGCGGGGCTTCAACCCGTCGAGCGGGTCGATCGTGGGCGACCTTCAGAAGATCTCGCGCGTGGAGCTGACGCAGGAGGGCGTCGAGGTCCTGCTGGCGGACCTCCGCGACTTTGCGGCGTTCATGGCCGCAGGCAAGGCCCCCATGCGGTCCGACAATTACCTGGCGGGCGGCTCATCGGCGCCGTCTGACCTGCCGGGACGCGAGTACATTGACGCCGTCTACGCCGAGAACGCCGTCCAACAACTCTTTCCCCATGCCATCGCGGCCAACGGCGACCTGATGCTGCGCTACGAGCCGAACCCAGGGACCATGGGGAGCCAGGACCGCAAGGGCCAGGACATTCGCCTGCTCGATCACCAGCAGAACGCGGTGCGCGACTCGGCGGCACACTGGATCATCATGGGCCAGGTATTCGACGCCGCGCCATTTGCCATGGACCCGTTTGCCGCGGAGTACATCAGCGAAGTGGTCTCCATGAAGCTGACCCTGGACCTGCGCAGGGCGCAGACGCTCAGCCGCCAGATGAAGCGCGACAAGGTCGACGCGGAGGTCGCGCGTCGGGTGAACACGAAGCTCTATGTGATGGTGCCGCCCCGTGCGCCGCAGCCCGAGGCGTGGGACGCGGACAAGGTTCGCCGCAAGGCCGGCCTGATGGCCGCGTACAGCAAGCCCCGGTTCCAGGATGTGACCGCGACTGCCGGACTCGGCGCCCTTGGGGCTGTGGGGTCAGGGGCGGGCGACATTCAGGTTGTGATGGGGTCGGGCGTCGCTGTCGGCGATGTCGACGGCAACGGGACGATGGACATCTACCTCGCCGGGGAAGGGCTCGGGCGTCTGCTGCTGGGCAAGGGGGACATGACATTCACCGACGTGACGTCGGCGTGGGGGGTCCCTGCTGGGATGGCCGACGCGCGCGCCAGCGTATTCTTTGACCGTGAGGGCGACGGCGACCTCGACCTGCTCATCCTGCGCAGCCGTCACCCGTCGGTGCTCCTTGAACAGCGCGACGGCAAGTTCACCGACGCCGCCTCAGCGCTGTCGTTTGCGCCCGGCAACGGGGCCCACGCGGCGAGCATTTTCGACTATGACGGCGACGGCGACCTGGACATCTACGTCGGTTTCTACGGGAGCAAGGCCTGCAACGACGGCCCGTGTCCCGGACGAAATCTGCCCAGCCTCGACGGTCTCAACGGGTCGCCCAATCAGCTGTGGCGCAACGACGGCGATCGCTACACGGAAGTGGGCGCCGAGGCCGGCGTCGATATCACGGGATGGACTCTGGCCGCCGGGGCGTTTGACCACGACGGCGACGGCGACACAGACCTGTACCTGGCCAATGACTTTGGGGCCAATACCTTCCTTCAGAACGAAGGCGGGGGCCGGTTCCTCGACGTAACGGGGCCGACCCGCACCGGCGACCGCGGTAGCGGAATGAACGTGAGTTTCAGCGACGTCGACAACGACGGTCGCTGGGATTTCTACGTGACCAACATCGACATGTTCTCCAAGAACATCAAAGTCATCTTCCCGACCGACGACGCCACGGTGAACCTCGACGACGCCACCCTGCGCTCTTTCCGCTACCTCGCAGGCAACAAGCTCTACCAGGCGAGCGCGAGCGGGTACGTCTCCAACGAGCGGGCGATGTTCGAGCCCGGAGACCGCGGGTGGGCCTGGGCCGGCGTGTTTTTGGACTACGACAACGACATGGACGAGGACCTCTACCTGTCCAATGGCTGGATCGACGGCAGCTACGCCGCCGGCCAGAAGAACCAGCTCTTCCTTCGCGATGGGGCGACGTTCTACCTGGGCCCGGAAGGGGCCGAGACCTTCGCGGGGAACAGCCGCAGCGTCGCGGCGGCCGACTTTGACGGCGACGGCGACGTGGACCTCGTGGTGAACAATTTCCGGCAAGCGCCCGTCGCCCTGCGCAATGTGCAGGGCAGCGCAAACAAATGGCTCGGGATCCGGCTCCGGGCCAAGGGTGGCAATACGCGCGCTGTCGGTGCGCAGGTGACCGTGCAGGCTGGCAAGACCCGGCAGCGGCGGCTGATCACCTGCGGTCAGGACTACCTCGGGCAACAGCCCGACACGCTGACCGTGGGGCTTGGGGACGCGCGCAGGGCGACGGTGACGATCCTGTGGCCCGGCGGCAAGACCACCGTTCACAAGAACCTGACTGCTGGTGCCGTGCACATCCTGAAACCCGATTGACCTTGTGCTAGGTTCGAGACTTCGGCAGCGACGACAACCAAGTGGTGAACTTGATGCGATACAGGCTGATGCTGGTGGGAGTCCTTCTGGGGCTCGCCGTGTCCTGCAGCGACCCGGTGGACAACCAAACGGACGAGTGGACCTGGATCGTCGAGTCGGACCCGGAGATTCGGGCCAAAGTCGGCGATCAGATCGCGTTCAACGTCGCGGCTGAGAACCCCGACGGGAGCAAAGAGGTCACTCTGACCATGAAGAAGGGGCCGGCGAGCGCGCAGTTCGTCGTCAGCCTCTTTGGACGGTTTGTATGGACACCGGAGGCGAAGGACGCCTCGGCGGAGGGCACGCGTCACGACGTGGTGTTCGAGGCCGTGGACGGCAAGGGTCGTCGCGCCGAGAACCGCGTGGTTATCGTGGTCGAGCCTTCCGAGGGTGAGACCCGGTTTACCACGTCCAACAACCGCGTACTGGACCTCACGCGCGCCACGGAGCTGCGCGCCATGGTCGCCGTGCAACGTCCGGATGTAGGCGAGGTTGCCCTGAGCCTCGACGGTGAGCCCGCGGGGATGAGCCTCGAACAGACTGGACCCAAGTCGGCCATGCTGGTCTGGCAGCCGTCCGAGGGCCAGGTGGTGCAGAAACTCATCTGGGGCGCGCGCGTGGTGGCGGACGCCGGCGATGGCAATCCGGCGGAGCAGGCGCTCAGCGTGACGCTGGTTCGCAAGGCTTGCGGAGAGGGGGCGACGCAGATCGCACACGCGCCGCTGGGCGAGCAACGGATCGCGGGAAACTACCAGGTCCAGGCAACCATCGAGAGCCCCGGCGGCGGCATCAACGCCACGATGTTCTGGCGCGCGGGCGGCGATCCCAACGACAGTGGCGGCTTTGAGGGGACCCCGATGGAGAACAGCAGCGGGGACACCTACGCGGCGACGATCCCCAACCCCGACGCCGAGGTCGGCGAGCCGGTGGACATCTACTACTTCATTGTCGCCTTCAGCGACGCCGACCGTGACAACCTCGGTTGCGTGTCGCGCGCGCCGGAGATCGGGCTTAACAGCTTCCCGGCGTTCGCCGCGGGCGACCAGAGCTGCCGCAGCGACAAATTCGAGCCCAACAACGACTTTGACGGCGCGACGCTCATCAGCGAAGAGACCGTCGGCGTGACCTTGGCCAGCGGGCAGATTGAAGCCTATGGCCTGGCGATCTGCGACGGTGACCGCGACATCTACGCGTTCGAGCTGGAGGAGAACCAAGGGGTCGTGGCGCTGATCACCTACAACGGCGACGAAGGCCAACTCCACCTGACCGCGTATGGCCCAGACCGCGAGGTCATCACCGAGTCCGACGATGTCATTGGGGACGAGTCCTCCCTCCTGCTCGCGGCGCCCGCAGCGGGCATCTACTACATCGAGGTGAGCGGCGAGCGGAACTCGTACCGCGGGTTCCTGAGCCTGCGCGACAACATCGATCCCACGTGCGTGGACAACTCGCTGGAGCCCAATGAGAGCTCGTCGTCCTCCATCGTCCTCAACCCGGACCCGGCCGACCAGGTGGACGGGTGGGAGCTGGTGCTCGATGACTTGCGCATCTGCCCTGGGGACAAAGACTTCTTTGGGGTGCGCATTCCGACGGGACTGACGCTGACCGTGACCGCAGATTTCGTGCACGCCCAGGGCGACCTTGATCTGAGCATGGCGGACGGAAACGGTGACCGCGTGGCGGGCTCGTTCCTCTCCGAGGACCACGAGGAGTTCTTCTACACGAACGTTCGTGGCGGCTCGAGCCACACGTTGGAGGTCCGCGCGGTGGGGAACACGGTCAACAACCCATACGTGCTGTCGTTCAAGCTCGAGGAGATCGAGTTCGAAGAGTGCGACCCCGACTTCTTCGAGCCCAACGACACGCCGCAGCAGGTCCAGAACGCCGTGGTGGACGGCGACCTGGATTTTGGCGCCCGAATGTGCGGCGACGACGATTACTTCGCGTTCCAGGTGGAGGCGGGCCAGACCATCACAGCGTCGGCGACCTTCGACAGCCAGATCGCGGACCTGGACATTGAGATCATCGACCAGGACCTGACT
>CALBXO010000172.1 GCA_937890335.1 uncultured Pseudomonadota bacterium
GGGCGCGTTGCCGTCCGGGTTGTCCACGGGATCCCAGCTCATGGCGTCGGCCGGCCGCGTCGGCACAAAACTCTCGCCGGTGGTGAAGATGTTGCCCTGTGTGTCTGCGAACAGCAGGTTCTGGGTCCCGATGACCCAGTCAGGTAGCGTGGCGCGCACGTCGTCCAGATCCTTGGCGGTCATCCATCCCATGACCGCGGCGATCTCGTTGCTCGGCTGGTAGCCGCGCCAGGCCAGGCTGATTCCCTCCTCGCCCTCGGGCAGATGAAGCGTCCTGCCCTCGATCCGGCCAGCCAGGGGGCCGTGGTGCGGGACGACGGGAATCGTAACGGTGAGAGTCTCCCGCACCGTACCCAGCAGACCGACCTCGATCTCCTCCTCGATCAGCTGCAACTCGACCTCTTCGCCGTTGTGCAGAACCTTTGGGTAGGGCTGGCCCTCCTCCCAGACAAACTCCTCGACGAAGGCGTCGGTGTAGTCGTAGCTCGCCGTCGTCAGTCCCCAGGCGACATGCTCATTGTGCCCGATCAGGATGCCCGGCAGGCCGGGAAATACGGCGCCCATGACGTTGAGCGCGGGGCCGTCGGTCTCGGTGCGCGGCTCCACGACGATGTGGATCTGATGAAACAAGGCCGGCGAGTCCATGTTGAGATGCGGATCGTTGGCGAGCATGGCGTTGCCGGTGCTGCTCAAGTCGCCGGAGATGGCCCAGGAGTTGGAGATGCCCCCGCGGTCAGCCAGCCGCTTGTACACCTCGCTGCGAGGGAAGGAGGCGAACGACGACGCCGTCTCCAGCGCCGCCGGCGACGGTGCGCGCCACTTGGCGGAGGAGACGGCGTCTCCGGGTTTGGACGCGCCCTGGAACCCAGGCACCTGGTACGTGGGGTCCGCCGGCGCAAAACGGACCAGATCCTGGTAGATGCCAGCGCGCGCCGCGACCGCGGGATCCTCGGCGTCCGACGGAAAGTTTTGCTGGGCTGCAACGCGCGTGCGCGTGAGACCAATCTCCCGGAAGCTGTCGAAACCGAGCCGGTACTGCTGGAAGCGCACCAGGGTCAATGAGTCCACCGGGTCCCACGGCTCCGTGGCCAGAGGGAAGATCAGCACGCCAGCCGCGGGCACCACGGTCTCATCGCCCGACGCCAGGCGGGCGATGTAGGCGTTGACGCCGGCGGTGTACGCCAGCAGGACGCGGCGCGTCTCATCGTCCTCGGGCAGGCTGTCCCAGATCGCCTGCCCCATGCGGCGAAGGCCGACGATGCGCTGGAAGATGTCGTCCTCAATGACTCCGTCGTCGAGGCCGCCAGCGACACGCCCGAGGGTCCCGGACGCCGACCGGCGCAGCAGCTCCATCTGCGGAAAGCGGTCGCGGGCGTGCACAAAGCCCTGCGTCCACATCGCGTCTTCCAGGTTCTCGGCCAGGATGTGCGGGATGCCGTATTGGTCGCGCCTGACATGGACCGGATAGCGCAGCGCGTCAAAGCGCAGTTCCTCATCCGTTCCCGCCGCCTTCACGTCGGCATAGGCGCCGGTGGCCGGCCACTGTCTCCCGCTGTCGGCCGCGTCCATCGCGTCGGAGTCCCGGCCCACATCCCCGGGGTCTGCATCCACACCGGCATCCGCCGGGGTCTGTTCCTCTTTGTCGTCGGGGCAGGCCGCGCACAGGCAGAGCACACAGAACAATGCTGCAATTCGTCTCATATGTTCCTCCGATGAGACGCCAACCTAGTGCGAAATCGCGGCGGATTCCAGGCCCTCGGGTCCGGCCAGCGCCGTCGCGGCCGCACACCACACAGTCAGTTCGCCGGGTCCGCCTGAACAATTCGCCAGCTGCCCGCGTCCGGGCGGGCGTGGGTGCCCGGGACGCGCGGCCACAGAAACTGCGGCGCGGGAAGCCCTTCACACGACAGCGCGTAGGCCGTCAGGTGACGCGTGTCGACGAGCGGCTCCTGGACGGCCAGCCAGCTGACGAGGTCCAGGGCTGCGGGCGCGTGGTCCGCGGTCTCCCGGGCCAGGTGCGGGTCCGGACGGCGGACGAGCACGTAGCGCGCGCCTGCGTGACAGTAGGCCGACAGCGCCGCGAGCGTGTAGCCCGCGTCGTTGAGGACCCAGCCGTTGGTGCTCGTGTGGTAGAACGGCCGCGGGTCGAAGTCGTCACCGTCCGAGTAGTGGGTGTTTCCACCGAGCAGCAGGACCTTTGCGCCATCGGGCAGCGCCGCGTCGACCACCTCTGCGTCGTCCAGGAAATCGTGATGGATCTGGAGCGACCTGTGGGCGTAGCGAAGTCCAGAGAAGCTGCCGAGCGCCAGGCTCGCGGCCAGGGCTGCACCCAGGACGAGACGGTTCCTGGCGTCAATGAACTGGACAGACTCCACCGTATGCACGGCCGCACCGCACAGCAGGGCGACGGCAGGGACCACCTGAAGCTGGTAGTGGGGCATGTCCAGGTTGCCCTCTGCCACAAGGCCCAACCAGAGCAATGCCAGCCCGACCCACACGGCGACCACCGCGTGCCGCCGCGCATGGACGACGACGCCTACGACCCCGAGCAGCACGGCCGGCATGAGTGCCAACGGCACAGTCTGGGACAGCAGCCGCGGCCCCATCTCGTCCCAGAACCGGGCGGTCAGCGTCAACTCCGGGTGAAACTTGTTGTGGCCGAGGAAGATCCCAAACGTGTTCCCCGTGGCGTCATAGATGGACCGCTCATGCAGCGCCAGCCAGAGCACCGGCAGGAGGGCGGCTGCACCCACAATGAGGACGGGCGGTGAGAGGAGTCGACGCCACCCGGAGTGGGAAACCGTGGCCGCGACGAACACGCCTCCGAGCAACAGCGCGGGAGGCTTGATGCCCACGGCCACCACGAGCAGCGCCGCGCAAAGGGCGTACCGGGCCCAGGCGGCGCGCCCCTGCGTATCGAGCGCACCGAGGTAGACCCAGAGCGCGGTCAGACCAAGGGCGAGAGCCGGAACATCCGGCAGAAAGGTGCGACCGTAGTAGGCCGTGAGCGGATGCACTGCGACGATGAGCAAAGCCGTCAGCCCGCCGAGGGGACCGACAAAGCGCCGCCCGATCCGCCACATCGCGACCATCAGAAGCATCGAGAAGGCGACGATCACGCCGCGCGCCACAGCCTCGTTGGGCCCCGACAAGCCGTAGATCTGGGACACAATCCAGGGCAGGAACGGCACCTCCGTCGCCACCGGTGCGCCGCCGGTCCAATCGACGACAGGGGCCAGGAAGGACCCCACATCGAGATGGAGGTTGCGGGCGATCGCGAGTCCGTCGGTCTCTCGCCAGCTGCCCTCGGACGCGGCCGGTTGGGTGATTCCGACCAGTCGAACCAGGGTCCCCCCGATCAAAATGATCGCGGCCACCACGGGTTCGAATCGCAGCCATCTGGCGGATGTTGGACGCTGGACTGGCACCTGCACGAACTTCACCTTACACTGTAGCCATCCGCTGGCGAACTCACCCGCGCGTTGCGCGGCCCAGACAAGATATATTGTTGATGATGAATCGACGCTCTTTTCGCCTTCTGCCGCAAACCCTTGGCGTCGCGAGTCTCGCGCTGCTGCTCGCCGTCGCTGGTTGCGGCGATGACCCAGCTGTGCGTGCCAACGGCACCAACAACGGCGGCGGCCCCAACAACGACGGGGCGCAGAACAACGCGCAGAACAACGGCGCCAACAACGGCGGTGGAAACAACGGCGCCAACAACGGTGGAGGGGAAGATCCCCTCGCGCTGCCCGAGTGCGTCCCGGGCGACGAGGTCTGCGACGGCGCCGACAACGATTGCGACGGCGACGTGGACGAGGCACTTGGATGTGCCTGCGTCGAGGACAACGGCTGCTACGCTGGCCCCGCCCAGACCCGTGGCGTCGGCGCGTGTACCGACGGCACGCGCATGTGTGACGGCACCGGTGAGTTCTTTCTGCCCGAGTGCAACGATTGGGTGGGCCCGATCGAAGAAGAGTGCGCGGACGGCGTGGACAACGACTGCGACGGCGTCACCGACGAGGGCGCGTGCGTCGAGGTCTGCCAACCCGGCGACACGCGGCCGTGCTACGACGGGCCCGAGGAGCAGGCCGGGGTAGGGTTCTGCACCGAGGGTCTGCAGATCTGCGACGCCGAGCGTCGTTGGGGCGCCTGCGACGGGTGGGTCGCCGCGAACCCGGTCGAGACCTGCGACAATATGATCGACGACGACTGCGACGGAGTCACGGACGTCGACTGCTACGACGACGACCCTGAACACGAAGACCAGTTTGACGTGACCGCCACGGAGAGCCGGCAGCCCGTAGACTTCATCATGGTCATCGACAACTCCGGTTCCATGCGCGACACCGTCGCCCAGGTCGAGGGCAACCTCGGGGCGCTGGCGACCCGCATGGTGGACAGCGGCATCGACTACCGGTTCATTCTCGTCTCCGAGCGCGGCACGGGCAGCAGCCCCGATGTCTGCGTGCCGCAGCCGATGGCGGGCCCCAACTGCTCGAACAACGACCGGTTCATCCACCTCAACCGCGAGGTCGGAAGTCACTCCGCGTTCAACGATCTGCTCACCTGCTACAACGACTGCGCGGGCAACCGCGAGTTCAGGACCTTCCTGCGGCCCGGATCGCTCAAACAGATGATCGTGGTCACGGACGACGAATCCTCGATGGGCTGGCCGCAGTTCCGGGACAGCATGGAGGCGAACCTCGGGGCGTTCCTGCTCAATGGCGTCGTGGGCCTGCGCAACGGCGGGTGCGTCGCGGACGTGGGCAACCAATACATCGCCGGGGCCAACGAGACGGGCGGCGAGCTGCTCCACATCTGCGACAACGACTGGGGCGTCGTGATCGACGTCTTGTTTGAGGCGACGATCACCCGCCTGACCGCCAGCTTCGTCCTGACGCAGACGCCCGTACCCGAGACCATCCGTGTCTTCATCACCCAGCCCAACCAGCCCGAGCTCGAGCAGGTGGGGAATTGGACCTACGACGCAGCCACCAACAGCCTGGTCTTCAACCAGGATTCCGCCGTCCCGGACGGTTGGACCGTCATCGCGCGGTACAAGATCCGCCGGTAGCGTCGTTTCGCTTGCGCCTCCCGATTTGATCGTGTATCAGTTTCCGCCCTTGGTGCCCGCGTCGGTTGCGGTCACCAAGCGATCCGGAATCTGTTGGAGGCCCTTGTGTCCGATCAAACCGAGAATGACGAGTCTGGTAACGACGACGCGGACGACGACCGCGGACGGCGCCAGGAAATGCCGAAGCGCCCCGAGCGACGTGACCGTCGTCGGCGCCAGAACGAGCTGCGACCCCTTGAGGTCGTGGTCGAGAACAACAACGTGGGACGCGCGCTGAGCCAGCTCAAGCGTGAGATGGCCCGCGACGGGATCCGCAAGGAGCTCAAGCGCCGCCGGTTCTACGAGAAGCCCAGCGTCAAGAAGCGTCGCAAGTGGCGTGATGCTGAGCGTCGTCGCCGGAAGGAGCGTCGCCGCGCCCGCATGGCGCAGTGAGCCAGCTGGAAGAGCTTCGCTCCGAGCTTGCGGCTGCGCGTGCGCGCATCGCCGAGCTTGAGGCTGAGCTCGACCGAACCAGATTACGCGACGATCTTGAGCAGGCCCGCACCACGGGCCGGTTCCTCTTGCTCGACCACGAAGATCGACCGATTCTACCGGTGGGATCGTTCCGCGGTGTCGTCAACATCGACCCAGAGAACCCGCCCCCGGTTTTTGAGTTCAAGTTCTTCCCGCATCAGGTCCGCAAGGTCCGTGGCCAACGTGTGCTTGAAGCGCCGTTCGGCCGCGCAGAACACATCGACGACCGCGACGTCGAGTTCACCGACCCCTCGTAGAGGGACCCTGCGGGGCAAGTCCAGCTACGCCCAGCAATCCGCGTGGCCGTCCCAGCCGGGAACCACGGCACCAGACCCGGCGTTCTTCGCCCTGGCCTGGTGGGATTCGATCTCCCTGAGCCGCCACGGCGGCTCGCCGCGGAGGGCGAAAAGTTCTGACTTCATGCGGCCGCAGAGGGTGTGCGCCTTCGGCCCGTCGGCAAAGCCGTCCGTGACGGCATCCAACGCTCGCCACATCAGCCGCTGCGAGAAGCGGAAATCAATCCGCGTCTCTCGGCTGAGCACGTCCAGGCCGACCAGCTCATCGAGCAGTCCCGACAGGTCATCCAGGACCCAGCGTGCGCATTGGTGTCCGCTGCGCACCTCGAGCGTCAGGAGCCGCTCCAGCATCTCCCGGTCAAAACCACGGCCCAGCATCGCGCAGCGCCGCGCCAACAGCAGCCGCCCCTGTGTGGACCCACCCAGTGTCGCGATGCGATCCGCCAGGCTGGTGCGCAGCCGCGTACACAACTCCACGGGCTC
>CALBXO010000173.1 GCA_937890335.1 uncultured Pseudomonadota bacterium
TCGTCGTCGTGCAGGGGCCCGATGGATGGTCCGCTCTGCCAGACATGCGCAACGACGTGGAGCGCTACAACGAACAGATCTCGTTGCTGTGCAACACGGAGGGCGCGCGGCTGCTTGCGCACGGCGCGGAGGACGACCCGCATGTGCAGCCCGTCTACAAGGTGCACCCGGCGCCAGAGCCGGCCCAGCTCGACGCGTTGGCAGCGCAGATCGACACGATCGCGACGAGCCATGGCGCCCCCGCCGCCTTCACGTGGGATCGCGACCGTGTGTCGCTGGCCACTTATGTGAGAGGCATGCCTGTGGGTGGCCGCTGGGACCGGGTTCGCCAGGCCATCGAGCGGCAGGCGATGCTCGCGGGGTCCGCGTCGCGGTTCTCGCAGGAGCGTGGTTGCCACTACGGCGTGGGAGCGGACGCCTACGGTCGGTTCACGGCGCCCATGCGCGAGATGGTGGGCATCTTCACCCACCAGGAGACGGCGGAGAAGCTGGCTGGGCACGGCAGGCTCGACGATGGGCTCGCGGCCCAGGTAATCGACGCGGGAAACCGCAGCAAGAAGCTGCAGCGCCGACTGACCAAGGCAGTCTACAAGGTGGTGCTGGACAGGGTCTTCGGGGCAGAGGCTACGGACCCCGAGGCGCCGGTGCACACCGGCACTGTGCTCGGCGCGCACCGAGGCCGGCTCTACGTCCATCTGGATGCGCCCCCACTGGAAGTCAAAATCTACGCCGACGACGTCGGCGGCTCCGGGCCGCTCGGCCCCGGCGACGTCATCCGAATCAGGGCAGTGAGCGACGGCGCGAGCGGGTGGCGGCTCAAGCCCGTGGATTGACTCCCGGCGTCTACTTGGGGGAAATTCCAACTGTGGACGAACTGACGGAAATGCGAGAGGCGCTCCAGCGCGAGATTCAGAATCGTCATCTGATCGAGGCCGAACTTCGTCGCAAGACCATCGAATTGGAGCAGTCCAACCGCGAGCTCGCGCAGTTTGCCTACGTCGCGGCGCACGATCTACAGGAGCCGTTGCGCGACGTGGCTCGTTTTGCGCAACTGCTGGCGCAGCGCCACCACGGCGGCGACGAAGAAGTGGACCGCTGGGTGGGGCATGTGGTCGGCGGCGCCATCAAGATGCAGATGCTGCTGGACGATCTGCTCGTCTTCTACAACGTGGGGACCTCCCGGCTCGGCAACCGCCGCAGCCAATTGCAGCCCGTGGACCTCGACGCCGTGGTCGACGAGGCGCTTGAGCACTTCCAGGGCTCCATCACTGCGACGGGTGTGGTGGTGGAACGGGTACCCATGCCCCAGGTGTTGGGCGACGCAAAGCAGCTGACCGACCTGCTGCGACGGCTCGTCGAAAATGCCCTGAAGTTCAACGTGTCCGAGCCTCCAAGAATCAGGATCGATTCCGTCAGAGACGGCGACAAGGTCAATGTTCGCGTCTCCGACAATGGCATCGGCTTGGAGATGAAGTACGCGTCCAAGATCTTCATGATCTTCCAACGCCTGAACTCGCGCGAGAAGTTTGACGGCTCCGGAATCGGGCTGGCCATCGCGCGGAAGATTGTCGAGCGACACAACGGACGCATCTGGGTGAAGTCGGAGCGGGACTCCGGATGCCAGGTGCTGTTCAGCCTCGATCCCGCGTGATCCGCCACATGTGAAACGTGTCGCGGCTGCGCGCGAAGTCCTGCGGTATCATCTCCGCGGAGACGTCCTCGATGTGCGCGCCGCGGATGCGGTGGCGGTCCAACATGAACCTGCGGCTCGGGGCGCCGAAGTAGATGACGCCGTGGGACGTCATATGGTCCATCACGCTGTGCAGCATGCCGGAATGGTCCCGCTGCAGGTCGAACGTCGGTGCGTCCTTGCTCTTGCTGTATGTCGGAGGTCCAAGATAGACGAGGTCAAACCTGGGACCGCGGTGGTTGCGCAGAAACAGCTGCCAGTCGCCCTGCCAGGTCTGGTTGATTTCGCGCGACAGGTGGTTGAGCCCAAAGTTGCGCCGTCCCCACGCGAGGTAATTGCGGGACAGGTCCACACTCCACGTGGCGGCGGCGCCCCCCGCAGCGGCGGCGACGGACGCTGAGCACGTGTAGGCAAACAGGTTCAGGAAGTTCTTTCCCGCCGCCTCGGCGCGCAGCCGCGCTCGGACCTTGCGGTGATCCAGGAACAGGCCTGTGTCGAGGAAGTCGGAGAGGTTGACCTCGAAATCGAGGCCGTTTTCGGACACGGTCCGCACGGCTTCGAGCTCGGCGAGCCGACCGTACTGTGACCCGCCCTCGCTGCGCTCGCGCACCTTGAGGAAGACCTCTGTATCCGCGAGGTCCAGAGCCTCGGGCACCACCAGCCGCACGTCGCGCAGCCGCTGGTCCGCCACCAACGGGTCCACGCTGAACGGCGCCGCGTACTCCTGGATGTGGGCGGAGTCACCGTAGACATCGACGGCTACGTTGTACTCAGGAATGTCGGCGTCGTAGATGCGGTAGCAAGCGATGCCGTTCTTGCGGGCCCATTTGCCAATCTTTCTCCGGTTCTTCAGGAGTCGGTTGGCAAACATCTCGGACTCGGGCGACGGCTTGCGCCACGCCGGGCCGGCGTCGCTGGCCACCGCGGCCTCGCGGATTGGGTACTCGAGCAGTTCACAGGCGATGGGGCCGTTGCTGACCGCGTGCCGCGCCCCGGGTTTGAGTCCGATGTTGCGGCTGAGCGCCTTGTTGCCGCTGAACACAGCGGCCGTCCAGCCGCCAAACTGGCGTCTGAGCACGTCGCCGAGCGTTTCGTAGAGTGGCCCGAGGGCGCCCGCCTGTCCGAGTCGCTCGCCGTAGGGCGGGTTGGTGATCAGCAGGCCCGGCCCCTCGTCTGGCGGCGGCGTCGCGTCGCGCAGGAGGCCACGAACGACGCGAATCTGGTCCGCCAGGCCGGCGCGCCGCAAGTTCTCGCGGGCGACAGCGACGGTCTTGGAGGCAGCGTCGCGACCGTAGATGTGGAGCGGAACGTCGCGCCGCTGCCGGTCGCGGGCCTCGCTGCGCAGACGCTGCCACATCTGGTGGTCGTGTCCTCGCCAACCGAGGAACCCGAAGCCTTCCCGCTGCAGTCCGGGGGCGGTGTCGGTTGCCATCCAGGCGGCCTCGATGAGCAGCGTGCCTGAGCCGCACATGGGGTCGAGCAGCGGCTGCCCCTCGGCGGCGCGCTTCGGCCAGCCGGACAGCATCAGGAGCGCGGCGGCCAGTGTCTCCTTGAGGGGCGCGTCGGTGTTGCGTCGCTCCAGTCCGCGCTTGTGCAGACCGGGCCCCGAGAGGTCCAGGCTGATGCGGGCGTCGGTGTTGCCCACGTGGACGTGGATACGCACATTCGGGTTGTCCGTGTCCACGTTGGGCCGGGCTCCTCGTGCGGCGCGGATCCTGTCACAGAGGGCGTCCTTGACCTTCAGCGCGACAAAGCGGGAGTGGCGCAGCTCTGGGTTCTTGCCCACGGCGTGAACGGCGAAGGTCTGGGCCGGGCCGAGATGATCCTGCCAGTCCATGTCGGCGGCCCCGTCGTACAGGGCCTCTGCGGTGGTGGCGTCCACGGTCGCGAGTGGCAGCAGAACGCGGCTGGCGACACGGCTCCACAAGCAGGCGGCGTAGCCGGTCTCCAGGGAACCCTCAAACGAGGCTCCACCGCGGCTCGCCGAGACCTCCTTGGCTCCGATGGCGCGGAGCTCCCGCGCGAGCATGTCTTCGGTGCCGCGCGCGCATGTTGCGAAGAAATCCAAGGGCGTCACTCGACGTAGATGGGGTTGGTATAGATCCACGGGGTGGAGACCAGGTACGCGTCGGGGTCGTCCCCGAGCCATGGCTCCAGATGGGTCGGGTTGATGCGGATCTCGGCGCGGTAGGCGCCCGGCCGGTCCGGGGTGAATTCGAGGTCGTCGTCCACGGCCTCCGCCACAGGGACGCCGCCGTTGAACTCCGCCCGCAGCAGCGTGATGGTGGAGGGGACATCGGCGTCCTCGTGTCCGGCGACCTTCGGCCGCGGGATGCGGAGAGTGGCGCCTCGGCGCGCCCGTGCGCCCATCTCCGTGAAGACGCCGTCGCGCTCGGCGTAGAAGTCCAGGTTTGCCGGCGTGGCAAAGGTCTCGAACACCACGAAGGTGCGGCCGTTTCGCAGCGCGTCCTTGTAGGCGTCCGCGGTGGGCTCCGCCACCAGGAAGTGGTGGGTCACAAAGCGCATCATCCGCCGGTAGGAGTCCACGCGCTCCCCGTCGCGCATGCGCAGCGGGATGGTGTTCTGGTGGGCGTCGTTGCCGCCGGTGCCGACCAGCGTTCGTCCCTCGGAGAGGAGTCGGTCGAACGCGAGGAGCGCGGGCTCGTTGGGAGCCAGGAATCCCAGGAGGACCAGGTCGGGCTCGGGGCCCTCACGCCCCACAAAAGGCTGGACGCCCTGTGTAAACCCCCACGGGTCCAGCCCCAGGTAGTCCTTGCGGATGTCCGGGTCGATGTTGGCGTGGAGGTTGTAGATCTCAAACCCGTCCAGGTTCAGCGCCCGCAGCTGCGCGATCTCGCGGCTCTCCGTGTGCGCCTGCAAGACCACCGCACCAAGCTCGTTGCGCATGCGCGCTACCCGGCCCGGGGTCGCGTTGTTGTAGAACTCTGCCCGTTCCTCGGGTGTCCCCTCGATGTGGGCGTCGAGCCCTACGGGCATGACGTCGAACTCCCCGCCCGGGAGCACCACGACGATGTGGCCGTCCGGGCAGCTCAGCTCGTTGGCGATGGGTTTGCCGTCGCGCAGGATGAGCTTGTCGGAGCGCCGCCGGAGCAGCAGCTCTTCAAAGTCGACCTCAGCGGCGTGTTCCTCGTGTTCGGTGAGGAATACGACGTCCTGGCGCGTGGCGCATACGGCGTCGCGCCACGACTGAAGACACGGCTCGTTGTATTCGCCGTCGACCCTCGGCGTGTAGTCGCATGCGTCGTGGGAATGGATGCTGTGGAGGTGCACGATGCCACGGCCGAACCGCAGGCCTCGACGCGTGCCCAGTCCGGCGGTGTCCGGCAGCCGTGGATCCCACGGCGGCGGCGGTTCCGCGGCGTCGACGTCGTCGCCCACGTCGGCAATGTCTGGAGTTGTGGCGTCCGCGTCGGGGAGGTCCCCGGTGTCGCCCGAATCGTCGGTCGCCGTGTCGCGCACGTCGTTGCCGCCGACGTCAATGGGGTCCTGCCCTTGCGCTGCGTCCCTGGCACAGCCCGAGAGCGCGAGCAGGAAGACGAGCAGCAATGCTGTGCGCGGAGACGACATCGGCCACACCATAGCCGCACCGGCTCGGCAATCCTACCTCTGACGTCAGGTGCGGCCCCCAGAGTGGTGCCGAAGGTGGAATCTGGTGTAGGCATGGAGCAGGAGGGATCCATGCCGCGTCTACCAGCACTGCCGACCCAAGGTCCTGCCCTGCTCGGCGGGGCCGTGAGCACACCGTCTGCGGCGCCGTTCGGCCTCGCGTATCAAGGATACGCGACGGCTCGCCCGTCACATCAGCCGGCGCACCCACGACACCGGCGATCAGGGCGAGACCTCGGCTCGGCAGCACTCGCTGTCCTCGTGCTCGTCGCTGTCGCCACCGGATGCGGTGCGTCGGCGCGTCCGCTGACCAATCTGAAGGTGGAGATCACGCCCGCCCGCCAGGAGAGGGGCAAATACCTGGCCACTCACGTCCTCGGTTGCATTTCCTGCCACACCAAGCGCGACTGGAAGCGATTCGCCGGCCCTCTGGCCGGTCCTCTCGGAGGAGGTGGTCTGTG
>CALBXO010000174.1 GCA_937890335.1 uncultured Pseudomonadota bacterium
TAACCTGCTCCGGACACAAGACGGATATCTCCTTGCCTATGAGGATTTCGTCGGCCAGACGATCCAAATCGTCGTCCAGCGGCTCGCTCCCGGCGGTTCGCCCACGGGTGAACCCTCCCCGGTGACCTCCGGGAACACCGACAAACGGTTTCCTCAGCTTGTGAACACAGAGGGGGGTGTTGGTCTCCTCTGGACCACGGACGACAGTGTTGGTTTCCGCTCTCTGTCGGCCGACGGTTCGCCCCTGGCGCCGCCAGCGACCTGGTTCACCGGACGCCAGCTTGGGTACCGGTCCGTCGCTGGAACCCCCTTGGCGCGCGCCGCTGCATGGGTGGACGCCAGCGAGGAGGGCCTCAGCCCCGAGCGGCTGCACTTCCGCATCACGACGCTGTCAGGAGACGTGCGATGCGCTGCCGAGTGAGCCTCCTGTTCCTCGTCGTTGCCGCGGCGGGGTGCAGCGCTGAGCCTGAGCCGGAGTGCTACGTCAACACCGAGTGCCCAACCCGGTCCCTGTGCATCGAGGGCTATTGCGAGTCGCTGGACGGACCGATGAGGGACGGCGGCACGGACTCGTCCGAAGACGCAACCCAGGACATCGACGCGGACGACGTAGCCGAAGATGCACCGGAGGACGCGGGCTGCGTGCCCACGCCGGAGATTTGCGATGGGCGCGACAACGACTGCGACGGCGTAATTGACGGCCAGACTGTGGACCTGGAGGACTGCACCCCGTTGGTGAACGCTCGGGTCACGGGATGCATCGGGCAGATCTGCCGCTACAGATGTCAGGAGGGCTGGGTCGACCAGAACGGCGACCTGGGAACCGAGGGCTCGGACGGCTGTGAACGCGGCGCCGACTGTCTGCCGGAAGAAGTGCGTTGTGACAGCGTGGACGACGACTGCGACGGGGTCGTCGACGAAGGTTGCGACGACGACGAGGATGGCTATTGCGATCCGGCCATGGCTCGGACCGATGAAGCCGCGTGCCTACCAAACGACTGCGACGACGACGACCCGGGCCGCAGTCCGGGCCTCAGCGAGATTTGCAACGGACGTGACGACAATTGCGCGGAGGACGTCGACGAGGGTTGCGACGACGACGACGACGGCTGGTGCGACGCGGCGTTGGCTGTGGGCGAGGGTTTCGAGATCAGCTGCCCCGAAGGCACCGGCGACTGCGACGACGACGAACCCTTTGTGTATCCCGGCGCCGAGGAACTCTGCGACGGACTTCGCAACGACTGCGCCGAGGGTGAATTCGACCTGGGATGCGACGACGACGACGACGGCTGGGTCGATGTCGACCTCGTCCCCGTGCGGGGCCCCCGATTCGACGCACTGTATCCCGGCGGGGAGAATGACTGCGACGATGAGAACCCCGCCATCTACCCCGGCGCCGTTGAAATCTGTGATGGCCGCGACAACGACTGCACGTCGAACACGCCGCTCGACGACGGTTGTGACGATGACGTGGACGGGTATTGCGACGCAGACCTCCCCTACGTGGAAGGCGCCGACGTTCTGGTCACCTGCCCCAACGGACCCGCGGACTGCAACGACAACGACGACGTCGTGTTCCCCGGCCGTGTCGAGCGGTGCGACGGTATCGACAACGACTGCGCCGGCGAGATCGATGAGGGGTGTGACGATGACCTCGATGGCCACTGCGATGCGAACCTGGAGTTTGAGGACCCGGCCCCAGTCTGCACCCTCGGTTTCCGGGACTGCGACGACAACAACCCCAACGCATATCCCCGTCACCCGGAGCTGTGCGACGGCGCCGACAACGACTGCGACGAGCGCACCGACGAAGACGACCCCGACTACGACCACCCATGCCCCCTGCAGGAGGGCGTGTGCGCCGGAAGTCAGGTGAGCTGCCTGGACGGCGTCCCGCAGCCCTGCAACTACGCCGCGCACGACCCTCGCTACTCGGACGAGCCCGGGTTTGGCGAGCTCCTGTTCGACGACCTGGACAACGACTGTGACGGCGAACGCGACGAGACCTTCGGCGACGACTGCGCGTTCACGCTGGACGGCGAGGACGAGAACCGCACGACGCGCGCAGTCGCCGTGTCACGCGGGGGCGATGGCCTGTGGGCCGTGGCCTGGACCGAGTCTGCGACGGGATTCACCGGCCAGGTGCGGGTGCAGGTGCTGGACCAGGCCACTGGCACGGTGCTCCAGGATGCGGTCGTCGCAAGGACTGCGGCCACCGAGCCCGCGCTGCGTTGGCTGCCGGAGCAGCAACTGTGGCTGGTAGTGTGGCTTTCGCTTGGCCAAATCGACTCCACTCTCGTCGGCGCGACTCTCTCGGCGCAGGACGGTCTGTCGGCGGTGACCGTCGTGACCCGCGAGTTTGGCGACCTGCACGCGCCCGACATCGCCGTGACCGCTCAGGGAATCGCGGTGGGCGCTCTCTCGGGCGAGCCGGGAGACAGCGGGGCCTTGATCTGCACCGGCGCCAGTCTGGGTGCGCTCAGCTGCGCATTTCGTCGTACGCTGAACCACGTCACCAACCGTCGCCTGGGCCTCGGGCGCCTGCGTCTGCTGTACGCCGGAAGCCTCTTCGCCATCTATCCCACGGACACCAACCTGTACTTCACCAGCGTGGAGAACGACCGCCTCCCCATCACCAGCGTCTCCGACGACCTGGGACTCGAGTTTGGCGGTAGCCCTTGGACCCACGCCAGGGTTGTCGACTCCGAGGTCCGTGTGGGCTGGGCTGCCTACGACCGGGACAGCGCCACCATCCAGCGCGGCGTATGGAATCCCTTCAACGTGGACGGCCTCGCGCAATCACCCGGCCGGTCCACGACAGACATGACCGCGTTTACAGCCGCCTTCGATCCCGACGGCTCCCTCGAGGTCTGGCACGATGGCGCAGCCCTGCGGGCGGGCATCCGCGCTCCAATCCTCGCCCGCGACCTCCCAGACGGCTTCTCCCCGGTGACCCTCGACCCAGCCCGCACCCGTATCAACCTCCTGGCAGCCGGCCGCCCCGGCCCTGACACCGCCGGCGTCGAGGCCCTGTTCCTCCACCGCGACGGCCACCCCATATGCCCGTCCTGGTAGGACTTACCTGGGTTCATTTCGACGCAGGCCCGCGAATTGCCTCGGCGCCGACGGCCCTGGAGATCAATTCGCCGCGATCGCGTCGATGAGTTCCGCGCGGAACGTGTCCAGTTGGGTGGCCGAACCCGCAACCGTGCCGGTCGCGGCGGCCAGACCCTCGACTGGAAACACCTCGAGCAGCCAAATCAGTGTCACCGGGCTGAATCCAGAGTCCTTTTGAGGCGCATCGTCCAATGCCCGCCGCAGGAAGCCCCGTTCTGCAGCAGTGCGCGGATGTCCACGAGATCGCGGAGCTCGGATCGGCTTAGCAGCGCTGTCAGCTTGTTGACCAGGATTTCATGCGGCGTATCTACTCGGAGCCTCACACCGCCGATGCTCTCAAGGCTGGGGGTCTCGATTCGCGGGGTGGAATCCGCCACGAGATCGCCGATGACCCGCCCATCTCGGTCGCTGCGGAGAGAGTCGCGGACAATCCAGACAGAGGCGGCGCGGCCGACCAGTGCCTGAACGGCCTGGTATCGGTCTATCGTCGAAGGTGATTCGCATCGACAAACAGCGCGTCTCCGTCGACGAGCATCGTCCAGTTTGGGACCTCTCCTGAGAGCGTGAGAGCCGCGTCGTCGTCGTCCCGTACTGACTCCCAACTCCCCGATTGTTCGATCCGGATGCTACTGTCATCTATGGTCTCCCGGAACGCGCTTCGCACGGTCCCATCCTCGCGGAGAATGAGCTCTCGGCTGTGGACGTTCCACCCGCCATCGTCGATGTTCGTGTGGTTGACCCATCGGCCTACGACGCCGTCGCCACACTCCGACCGTCTCTCGAAGGTCTCCCAGGCAACCAGATTCGGGCTCGCGTGAAAGGTGGATGTCCGACGGTCCCCAGTCGCGAGGGCTGTGCGGACAAGATTGCCCAGCGCGTCGATGCAAAGTTCTTCGGAGCCGTCCAGCACGAGGTCCGCGTCGATGACGATGGTGTCACCTCGGTGGTCGGTCCAGACTCCGACCCAAGCTTGCAGCTCACCCTTCTTGCAAGGAGCAGCGATACCTCCCGCGTTGAGGAGTTGCCCGGGGGGGACTCGATAGATCCGGACAATCATCGCAGGCCGACGTACCGACGCAGAGGAGGGTCCCGGACAGATATGGCCAGAATCGCATTGGGTGCTCCAAGACAGAGTCGGGTTATCGCGGCAAGATCATCTTCGAGATAATCTCATTCATCACCTCCCGCGTCCCGCCCCCAATCGGGAACAAGCGGATGTCTCGGTAGAGGCGTTCGACCAGGAACTCGCGCATGTAGCCGTAGCCGCCGTGGAGTTGGACGGCCTGGTCGATGACTTCGGAGGCCATGTCCACGCTCTTGTTCTTGGCGATGGCGACCTCCATCATTGGGTTGTCGCCCGCGATGATGCGGGCGGCCAGGGCGTAGTTGTAGGTGCGGCACAGGTCGATGCCGGCGACCATTTCGGCGAGTTTGTGGCGGGTGACCTGGTGGCCCGCCAGGGTTTTGCCGAAGGCGCGGCGGTCCTGGACGTATTTCATGGACTCTTCGAACGCCAGTTGGGCCATCTCCACGGCCATGAAGGCCAGGCTCAGGCGCTCTGAGGCGAAGTTCTCCATGAGGAGGTAGAAGCCGCCGTTTTCGGAGCCGATGAGGTTCTCGACTGGGACGCGCACGTTGTCGAAGGCGAGCTCGGCGGTGTCGCTTGCGTGCCAGCCCATCTTGGGCATGTTGCGGGCTACGGAGAAGCCGTCGCGGTTGGACTCGATGACCAGGAGGCTGATGCCGCCGAAGCCCTCGCCGCCGGTGCGGACGACGGTGGTGATGAAGTCGGCGCGGGTGCCGGAGGTGATGAAGGATTTGGCGCCGTTGACGATGTAGTGGTCGCCGTCGCGCACCGCGCGGGTGCGGATGGAGGCCACGTCGCTGCCGGCGCCGGGTTCTGTGACGCCGAGGGCTGAGACTTTCTTGCCGGCCAGCACTGGGCGCACGAATTTGTCGACCTGCTCTGGCGTGCCGTGGTGGATGAGGGGTGGCAGGGAGATGCCCAGGCTGCCTACGCCTGCGGCGAGGCCCGACGACCCGCTGCGGCACATCTCCTCGGCGAAGATCATCGCGTAGAAGAGGTCGCCGCCGGCGCCGCCCATCTCCTCCGGCGCGGTCACGCCGAGCAGGCCGGCGTCGCCGAGCCACTGGTACACCTCCCCTGGGAAGTGCTTTTTCTCTTCCCATTCGTCCACGTGCGGCGCGAGCTTGTCCTGGACAAAGCGGCGTGTCTGCTCGCGGAAGATGAGGTGCTCTTCAGACAGGAAATGGTCGGCGAGTCTGGCCATGGGACACCCGGTGCTGGAGTGGTCCACAGGTATCACAGCGGCCCACGGGTGGGCGAGGGGTCGACGCGGTGTGGTCAGGTGGGATCTGTGGGTGGCGGCGGCGTGAGGGAGCGGCGCATGCGCCGCCGGATCGTGGCGAAGCCGAGGGATTCGTAGAAGCGGCGGGCGGACTCGTTGAACTCGTAGACGGTCAGCTCCAGCCAGCACGCGCCCACCTCTTCCGACCAGCGCAGGCAGGCGCTGTAGAGGGCGCGACCGACGCCGCGGCGGCGGGCGTCCGAGCGTACGGCGATGTTGTCCACGACCGCCCAGGTCTGCTCGATGAACACGGGGAAGGTCGGCGCGTCCTGAAGTTGCACGATGGCCAC
>CALBXO010000175.1 GCA_937890335.1 uncultured Pseudomonadota bacterium
CTTTCTGGGGTCAACCCCTCACCCGCCACTTCCGCGAACTACTGGCCCATCACGCTGACCCGTGTCGGCTCGATAAAGTACGTGACGCGCACCTCACCGGGCTGCCTGAACGGGTAGATGTCGACGTCCATGTACTTCTTGGCAAGGCCGTCTATCACAGAGTCCGCGCCCTCAGTCTCCACGCGCACAACGCGCCCGCGGATCATCAGCGCCCGGTACGGATTGTCAGGGTCGGTCACGGACACGGCGACGCGTGCGTCGCGCTTCACATTTTGATCTTTGACGCGTCCCTCCGCGCTGTTCACCACGACCGTATTGCCGTCGCGGGTGACCCAGACGGGACTCGACTGGGGTGACCCGTCGGCCATCAGCGTGCACAGGTGGGCAAAGGACTTCTTGTCCAGAATGTCGATGTGAGTGCTTGGGATTTCCATACCATCTCCGGGGTTCGGAACACCGGTGAAACGTTACACGTTGGCTACGGGTAGTCTATCCGGTAGCATCACAGGGCATGCATCCCAACGCACACAGCCGAAGAGTTCGCCTCGTCCGGCGCGCGGTCGCCCGCCTGGAAGGGTTGATTCGCCTGGTCCGCAGCCAAATCGGCAGCGATGACCACCTGCGGGCCGCCGCCAGCGAGGTGGTGGAGCCATTGATGCAAGCGCTGGGACGCGCCGACAGGATGATTCTGGAGGTAGGCCCCCGCAACCTGCTCTTCGCCAGCGAGGTCGTCTCGCCGCCGTCACCCGCGGACGAGTCGCTGGCCGCGCTGCTGGCGAGCTGGCACGTCAAGCGCATCGTGGTGGGCCGGCGCCTCTACGCTTCCCATGTGCTGGACGTGTGCGACATGATCGCAAAACGGGAGCGTCTGGCACCAGGGGACATTGACCTTGGACTGGACGAGAACGACAGCCGACCCGTCGCGCTGGACAGCGTCCAGGGACTGCTGCGGGGCTACCTGGACGACAGCAGGTCCGCACTGTCTGCAGTGACCAGGGAGCAGGTGCCCGCAGACAGCGACTCAAGTCTGGAGGCCTGGCTGCACGATCAGGCCGCCGTAGCACCGAGCAAGCTCCCAGTCCGCAAGCCTGCGCCCGCCGCCTCACTGGCACCGCGGGCGCAAAAGGAAACCCCCACCGTGCCGAGCGGCTCCGTCAAGCGTCCGGAACCTGAGCCGAAGAAGAAGCGCCGCAAGCACATGACCGGCAATATGGACATCAAGGACATCGAGAACGAGGAAAGTTGGATGGACAAATTCAACGACTCCGCACTCGACACCGACGTCAACGGCATCCTCGACGATCTACTCTAGCCCGTTCTGGCCGGCCCCGTTAACTGCTCTGGCCACGCGCCGCGCGCGGCAACACAGCCGACAGGATCGCGTCCGGGATGATGACCCCGGACTCCGGGTCCAATTGCGTGGCCTTGTGCAGACTCACCACAAGGCAGGTCACCAGCAGATCGACGAGCGTCTCCCGGTCCACATCGCGGTGGGCGATCCAGTCCTGGCAGGAAGTCTCCACGGCCCCTACCCAGGTCCGGGCCGCGAGGCGGAAAACGGGCCGCGGCTCCTCAAGGCCGATCGCATCCAGAATCTGGCCCACGATGGCGTCGCGGGTTGTGTTCACGACCCCCACGACGGACTCGTCCACGCCCATTCCGCCGGACAGCAGCGCCAGGTACGCGCGCGGCCGCTCGCCCACAAAGTCGAAGTAGGCCCGCAATGCCTTCACGATGCGCTGCGGACCGGGCGGCTCACCGCGCGGGTCCACCGCAGCCAGCAGGGTGTCCGCGGTCTGTCGGACACACGCGAGGTAGAAGTCGCGCTTGCCGCCAAAATAGTGGTAGAGCAGCCCTTTGGAGACACCCGCCGCGTTGGCGATGTCGTCCACGGCGACCTCCTCGTAGGGACGCTCTGCGAAAAGGGCCATCCCCAGCTCGAGGAGCTGCGCCCTACGCTCGTCCAGTGGCATGCGCTGTCTACTCATGCATGCACGGGTAGCAGAATGAACCACCCCCTTTCAACGCTTTACATCCGCCGGACCGAAGTTCAGGCTACCGCGAACCCATCCACAAGGAGTCACAAATGACGACGACCGCTCGCCTCGTCATCGCTGTCGCTGTTCTTTTGGTTGCTACCCCCGCCCTCGCCGCGGGGCCTGTCAGCATCAACAAGAAGGCCCCGCCTGCGGGCACCACCTTCACCGAGTCCGGCGATCTCGCCGTAGACATGAAGGTGGCCGTCAAATTCGGCCAGAAGAACATCAAACAGAGCTTCGCCAGCAAGACCACCAAGCGCAAGCAGGTTGAGGTCCTCGCCAGCAAAGGCGAGGTCATCACCAAGGCCAGGATCACCTACAAGACCCACACGGAGACCAAGACCCAATCCGGCAAGCCACCGGCGACGAGCGATAAACCGTTCGTGGGCAAGAGCTACATCCTCGAGCGAAAGGACGAGGAGCTCATCGTTACCGATGAGCAGGGAGCGGCTCCACCGGCCAATGAACACAAGGCTGTGACCGACGACAACAACCGCTTTGGCAAGCCGGACGGCATGCTGTCGCAGTTCCCGGACAAGTTCGAGCAGGGCCAGACCATTGATGTGGGGCCGGAGATGGCCAAGGAGATGCTCGGCGGCGACGACGAGAACATGACGGTGACCAAGGCCACGATCACGTTCAAAAAGACCAAAAAGATCGCCGGAAAGGAGGTGGCCTACTTTGACCTGAACTTTGTGATTGGCGGGGGCGAGGGCCCGATGTCCATGTCGATGAAGCTCCAGGGCGAGGCCGCTCTCTACGTCGACGGCGGCTGGCCTGTCGCCATCTCGCTCAAAGGCCCGATCAATCTCACCGCGGCACAGCCCGGCATGGACGTGAGCGGTTCGGGCAAGGCGAAGTTCAAGAACACGTGGACGTACAAGTAGTTCCAGTCGCGGTTCCGCGCCGGATCTCCTCCGGCTTCCTCAGCGTCGCCGGCGCCCATAGCTTCGGCCTGCTCTTCGGCACCATCTGGGCCGGTATCGGCGGGCTCCTGACCCTGATCTTCGGCGTGGTCGCCATCGGGTTTCCCCCGATGCTTCTGGGCGTCGTCATCGCCAGCTTCTTCCTCCTCTCAGGGCTGGCGATCCTGGCGGTCACGCTCCAAAGCGCCGCCGTTCGCCATTGGGTCTACGCCCACGGTCACGTCGTCCGCGGGCGAGTTTCAGACAAAGTTCTGGATGCGCGCTACCGAAAGAACGGCCGGCCGGCCACCCGAATCACCTTCAGCTACGAAGACGAGCGAGGGGTCTTCCACTCGGGGGACGAGACCACTTTCGACGTGTCGGGCGCTGGGCGCATGCGCTCGGGACGCGAGGTCGACCTGATCGTCGACCCGTACAACCCCGCCGCGATCTTCTGCCCAACTCTCCATGGAATCCGCTTCGCGGCCTCGCCGCCCGCCAGCAGACTCACCGGCGCTGCCCTGGCAATCCGCACGGCTGTCGAGCCTCCCGCAGGCTCCTGGCGCTGCAAGCTGGGACCTACGTTTGAGCGTCCCCCGCGACCCTGGTGGATTTTCGGTGCGGCGACCCCTGAGGAAGCCCTCGGCGAGCTGGTCGCGGACGAGGACGCGCTCGATTGGTCCATGGACGACGAGCGGTGCCAGGTCAGCTGGGCGGAGCCGTTCTCCGTGAACGCGTCCGTGTGGCCGCTGGGCGAGGAGGTCGAGTTGAACATCACGGTGCGCAGCCCTTCCATGGCGTCCAACGAGCGGGGCATACGCTTCAAAACCCGCGTCCCCGCCAGCCTCGTCCCGGCCGGCTTGCCCGTGCAACAGGCCCTGTTCCCGTCTGTGCCCGCGGAGCGTTTTGCCGAGCTGCACGACCGCCTCCGCTACCACGCCGCCGTGCACGGCCAGTCCGTAGCCCTGCTGGTTTCGCAGGCCATTCAAACCCAGACCGAGCCCGAAGTCGCCGAGGTTACCACTGCGTAGCTGGCGGTAGTTCGGTTGCCACGATCACGCTCCGCGGTCCCTCGCGATCAGCGCCAAGCCTGACGCCACCGACGTCAGCTCCTCCCCCGCCCGGATCGCATCCGCCCCAAAGCGCTCCACAAACAGGTTTCGAACCGCTGGAATGAAGGAGGACCCGCCCGTGAGGAAAACCCTGTCGACCTCGTCAGCACCTAGCCCCGTGGACGCAAGGAACCCGTCGAGGCAGGACTCGATCCGACCTACCTCCGGTGCGATCCAGGACTCCAGGTCGCTGCGCAGCACGCGCTGGGACACATCCATGAAGGTGAACTGCGCCTCCGACGCCCGCGACAGCTCGATCTTGACCGACTCCACTGCCCGGTAGAGCCGGTAGGCCAGGTCCTCCTCGAGGAGATCGATGTAGCGCTGGAGCCTCTCCGGCTGAAGCGCGGTCCGGTGGTAGTCGCGCAGCGCCCGCAAGGTGTCCGGCGTCCGAAGCACGCTCAGCTCGTGCCAGCGCAACTTGAACATCGACGCCGGTATCTCCATCACCCGACCAAACTCGGTCCGGTACGAGGAGCCCAGGCCCACGTGCGGGGCCACCAGCGCCTGGACGATGCGCGAGTCGAACGCGTTGCCAGCCACCGCGACACCGGCCGTACCGAGGATCTCATGCTCGCTGTCCTGAAACGACGGACCCACGCGCAGCGCACAGAAGTCCGAGGTACCGCCGCCAAAGTCTCCAATCAGCACGAGCTCGTCCTTGGACAGGCGGCGCTCGTAGTGGTAGGCGGCCGCCACCGGCTCGAAGACGAAGTTCGGCTCGCCCCAACCCGCCATCTCCAGGGCCTTGACCAGGCGCTCCTCGCCGAGCGCGTTGGCCTCCTCGTCAGGCGTCGCCGTGAAGTTGACGGGGCGACCCACCACCGGGCGCAGACCGAGCGGTCCAAGATCAGTTTGGGCCGCCCTGCGCAGGTTTCGCAGGATGCTCGCCACAAGATCTTCCAGGTACCACGGGCGCCGCGCGATGGTGGTGAAAGTGAACAACCGGCTGCCGAGCCAGGTCTTTGTCGATTGGATGAAGCGCCCGCTGTCGTCCGCCTCAAAATACTCCCGAATGGCGTCGGGTCCGGACAGCGGGGCAGCCGGCACCTCCCCGTCGACCTGCTCGGCGTCGAAGTAGAGCACGGATCGGTACAGATCCTCGTCACCGTAGTGGGCGAGCCTCAGCCCAGAGTCATCCAGCAGCGATACCGCGCTGTTCGTTGTGCCAAAGTCGAGTCCGACATGCCTCATCGCAGCCTCCATCACAGGGGAGCGAACAAATGCGCACCCCAAGGCAAGACTGCAAGTGAAGACTTGCCATGCGTTCCAAAATGAGCACGTTGGGTGTCCTACTTGGAACTACACGGGTGGATCATGAACGCATCGGACGAGAGTTCGTTGGCGGTGGGCTGCAGTATGCAGAACGCCGATCTTGAAAACTCAGACCTGAGCTGGAGATGCCTTTCGCATGCCGACTTCCGCTGGGCCAGAATGCGGGGCGTCGACCTGGTGGGCACCCACCTGGGTGACGCCGACCTTCGCGGCGCGGACCTCGCCTACAGCCGATTGCAGGGTGCGTGGCTGCGCGGCGCGCTTCTCCACGGGGCGGACCTTACGCTGGCCAACTTGTTGAACGCAGATCTGAAGCACGCCAGGTTTGATCACAAGACCCGCTGGCCGATGGGGACCGACCCCTTCGCGCTGGGTGCCGAGCTCGAATTCTAGACCGTATGGAGTGACCGGCTCCAGTTCGCAGCCCCTGCGCGCGTCGCCGTGG
>CALBXO010000176.1 GCA_937890335.1 uncultured Pseudomonadota bacterium
CTTCCTGGCCCAACACCAGGGCCTCGCCTGGGTCACTCCGACCTACCTGTGGGGTGGCGGCGTGTCCGTGATCCTGGGCAACCCGGTGGCCGGCGTTGGACGCGGGGGGTTTGAGGACGCGTTCGCGAGCCTGCCCCATCCGTACCTGCCCGGGCGGTTTGCCTTCGTGAACAACGCCTACCTGCAGCTACTGGCTGACTACGGCCTGCTCATTGGCCTCTTCGTCATCGCGGTCGTCACCTTCACGGTGCTGCGGCTCGGTGTGCGACGTGGATGGAAAGCAGCGGATCTGCCGCTCATGACGGGACTGTTTGGCGCCTTCGTCTTCCTGGGTTTCGAGGCGTCCATGAGCTACAGCCTGGAGATCCCCGGCGTTCTCCTGCCGGCGATGTTCATGCTCGGGCTCGCCGGAGGTCGCGACGCCCGCTACCGCGATCTCTTCTCCTTCGCCTGGCTGGAGCGGTTCCGCAGCCGCGGCGACGACGAGGACGAAGAGGCCGGAGAGGGCCCTTCCCCGCGGAGGCGAACGCGCCGTCCATTCTGGAAACGTGCGCTCCCGGCGCTGGCCCTGCTGCTGGTAGCCGCCGCGTCCGCGCCGGGCGTCCCCGCGGCACTGGCGACAGCGACGGGAGCCCCACACCAGACGTTGCGCGCTGTCGCCACCGACGCCGCAGCCGACCCTGCGGACCTGGACGCGGCGTACCGCACCGCAGTGGAAGCGCGACCGGCCTACGGACCCACGCATCTCGCCGCGGCGCTCGGCCTGGATCGCAACGGCGACGGCGTCCGCGCGCAGCGCAGCCTGGAGCTGGCCCATACCTTTGACCACTGGAACCCCGCGCCCGTCCTCGTCGACGCTCGCCGCAAGCGGCGCAGCGGCAAGACGAACGAGGCGCTGGTGGCGTACGGAGAGGCGCTGCGTTTGGCCACATACACCCAGGGCCCCGGACGTGACGCCATCGCGTTGGAGGTCGCGCGGCAGTTTGCAGACCCGGTCCAGATTGCCTCCGCACTTCCGCCCAACGATGCCGAGGTCTGGGGCAATCTGCTGCGGTCCCTGCTGGACAGGGACCAATCTGATCTGGTGACCACGCTCGGAGGGCGCCTGGCTGAGGGGGCGACGGACGAGAACGCCAAGCGCGTCGCGCTGACCTGGGTCGCTCGGGCGAGCGCAGAGCGTGGCGATTGGGCACGGGCGCGGGCGGCCGCCCTGCCCTTGGTCGAGGGGGGCGGGCCGGCGGCGGCCCACGTGGTACTCGTGCGGGCCGATCTCCAGGAGAAGAAATACCAGGCCGCGCTGGCGCGGGCCGAGGTGGGAAGCAAGGAGCACCCCACAGACGTGGAGTTGATGTTCGCGACCACCGAGATCCTCGTGGCGCATCGCGAGGCCGTGGGCCTGCGGGAAGATACACGACTGTGGACCCGGCGCGTGGACCGACTGCTCGAGGCGCTGCGCCCCTATGTCATCCGGCAAGAGGCCCTGCGGCACCGCTACTACATGCTCTCCGGCAGCTACAACCGCGACCGAGGCAGGCTCCCGACCGCGGTGGCCGACTACCGGAAGGCCTCCGAGGCCGAGCCTGGCGACCCGGAACCCCTCGTTGAACTCGCCGCCCTGCTGGAGCTGGACAAGCAGACGCGCGGCGCGGCGGAGCTGTACGCCCTGATCCTGGACCGGTTCCCGTCGCACCCCAAAGCGCCAGAGTTCGCCGTCCGCCTCGTCGAGCTCCAGGAGCGAATCGAGACGCTGGACCGGTTCCGAACCAGCGGCGAGTTGTC
This sequence comes from uncultured Pseudomonadota bacterium, assembly GCA_937890335.1. Lineage (GTDB taxonomy): Bacteria > Myxococcota_A > Bradymonadia > Bradymonadales > CALBXO01. The sequence goes on from CALBXO010000176.1 coordinate 1,780, forward strand.
GCCCCGGTAGCCGCGCCAGCGCACGTCCGGCGCCACTTGCTTGCGTCCGCCTCGCACACGCACTAGACAGGCGCCATGACGAAGCGCGTGCACCTTATCAGTCTCGGCTGCCCCAAAAATCGCCTCGACTCCGAGATCATGCTCGGCGTGCTCGGCGAGGGGGGCCATACCCTGGTCTCGGAACCCGAAGACGCCGACGTCATCGTGGTCAACACCTGCGCCTTCATCGAGGCGGCCAAGAAGGAATCGCTGGAGACGATTCTGGAGATGGCGCAGCACAAGGAAGGTGGACGCGCCCAACGCCTGATCGTCACCGGCTGCCTTGCGCAGCGCTACGGTGCGGAGCTCAAGGACTCCCTGCCGGAGGTCGACACCTTCCTGGGCACGTCCGAGTTCCGCCGAATCGGCGACGCCGTCACCGGTGATCTGCCCGACCGCACGTACATCCAGGAGGGCAGCTACCTCTACTCCAACGCCGACGCCAGGACGAACACCGTCCGCGGCGGCACCGCGTACGTGAAGATCGCGGAGGGCTGCAACCGGACCTGCTCGTTCTGCATCATCCCCAAGATCCGCGGGCAGCAGAACTCGCGCCCTGTGGAAGACGTGTACGCGGAGATCACGCGGCTTGCTGCCGCCGGTGTGCGCGAGGCGATCCTCATCGCCCAGGACCTCACGAGCTACGGCATCGACAATGGGTCGGTGGACAAGCGCGCGCTCGTGAAGCTGCTGCGCCGCCTGGAGGACGTACCGCACCTCGAGTGGATCCGCATGCTCTACATGTACCCGTGGAACTTCACGGACGAGCTCCTCGAGATCGTGGCCGGGAGCGACAAGGTGCTGCCCTACGTGGACATGCCGCTCCAGCACATCTCCGCGCCGATCCTCAAGGCCATGCGCCGCAACATCACCCGCCAGCGCCAGGCAGACCTGATCGCGCGCCTGCGGCAAGTGCCGGGTCTGGTCCTGCGCACCACGTTCATCGCCGGTTTCCCGGGTGAGACCGACGACGACTTCCGGCAGCTCTACGACTGGGTCGCCGAGGTCGAGTTCGACCGCGTCGGCGTCTTCACCTACTCCATTGAGGAGAACACCGGCGCTGGCGTCATGGAGAACCAGGTGGAGGAGCACGTGAAGATCGAGCGTCGCGACGCCCTCATGGAGCTTCAGCAGGGTATCAGCGAGCGCAAGACCAAGGCCCTGGTGGGACAGACGATGCGCGTGTTGGTGGACGGCGTCAGCGCCGAGCACGAATACGTCTTCGAGGGTCGCCACTATGGCCAGGCACCGGAGATCGACGGCGTGGTCTACCTCAGCTACGAGGACGGCGCCAGCCCGGTCGCGCCCGGCACGATGGTCAACGTCGAGATCTCCGAGGCCTCCGCGTACGATCTGGTGGGTGTCGTGCTACCGGACTCTCCGCTGTCGTTGGCCGGCGACGACGTTCGCATCTCCCTTTGACGCGCGTACAGGTCGAAATCGAGCGCGCCGCCTACGGAGGCGAGGGCGTGGGCCGGCTGCCCGACGGCAAGGTCGTGTTCGTACGGGGTGCGCTGCCCGGCGACACCGTTGACGTCGAGATCCTCGTCAACAAGAAGAAATTCGCGCGGGGCGACGCGGTCGCATTGATCAAGCCGGGACCCGGTCGGTTCGCCTCCGCTTGTCCCCACACGGACGAGCTCGGCGCAGGCTGCGGAGGCTGCCACTTCCAGTCGTCCCACTACGTCGCCGAGTGGGAGTGGACATCGGCCGCGGCGCTTGAAGCCTTCTCCCGTGCGGGTCGCCTGGACCTCGACGGTGTAGACGTACAGCGGTTCTCCTCCCCGGCGCCCGAGGGGTATCGGAGGCGCCTGCGGGTCCACATCGACGCGAAGGGCAAAGTCGGTTTTTTCCGTCGTGGGTCGCACGACATTGACGGCCCAGCCTCCGATTGTCTCGTCGCGCACCCGACGCTGCGGCGCGCAGCGGAAGTCCTGGGTTTGAAGGGACCGGGCACGGCGCTGCTGGAACTCGACGCCGACGAAGACACGGTCGTCGTGCGCGCCGAGGTCCCCAAGCAAGACATCCCGCCCCTCATCGCGCCCATCGTGGGCATGAAGCTCCAGGCCGGCGGCGCGACACACACTGCCGGCGAGACCCAGTTTGATGTCGAGGTCCGGGGCCTGCGGCGCACGCTGCCCGTCGGCGTGTTCACGCAGGCCAACGCCCGCATGAACGACATCCTCGTCACCCGTGCGCTGACCGCACTGAAGGTGCAGGACGGGCAACGGGTGCTCGAGCTCTACTGCGGCGCCGGCAACTTCACGTTGGACATTGCCCGCCAGGGCGGCAGCGTCTGGGGCCTGGATGTCGGCGGAAAGGCCATCACAGCCGGGCAGGCGGCGGCCGCTCGGCACG
>CALBXO010000177.1 GCA_937890335.1 uncultured Pseudomonadota bacterium
CTCGGTGCGACTGCCTCGGTAGGCGCGAACTGCGCAAGGTCCTGGGTGCGCACCGTGCGCACGCAATGCTCGTCAAGCAAAACGGTGCGTGCCCTGCTTACCGTCACTGGCGCGGTCCACTGACCACGACGCCCCGGGCTCGACCAGGGCGTTGATTCGTTCCATCAGATCTCCAGTCAGGCGTTGCAACACGGACCGGTTGGCTTCCTCATGCACGGGGTCGAACGCCCTGAAATCCGGCGGCAGCGCCCCCTCGGGCAGGTGGTACGGCTCGCCAAGTTTCACCGTGACCACCCCGCGTCGGGGCAACGGATTGCTCGCGCTGCGAAACGCGGTGGCCGCTCCGCAGATGCCCACCGGCACCACGGGTATCCTCAGCGCTGCGGCGACCTGAACCGCGCCAATGCGCCCCTCCGACAGCCGGCTGCTGACGGTACCCTGCGGGTACATATGGATGTGGCGCCCGGAGCGCACAACTTCGCCCGCCTGCCGCAAGAACACCGCCTGGTAGCTCGCGTAGGCATCCAGCATCGCCGCGCGGTACGAGCGCTGACCCAGGTTGAGTTGAAATCCCAGCACGGCGCGGTCCGCGCGGAGCAGCTGGTCGAAGGGGGCCCCTGCGGGCAGCGAGTCACCGCCGTCGAGGTGGTCCCGCAGCGCGCGGTACTCAGCCGGCTCGGGACGGCGCCCCACCACCGACATGAAGTCCATCGTGATGAGGTAGCCCCGTGACACCAACGGCAAGGCGCCGAGCACCGCGGCAAACCAGGCGGTCGCCGGATCGTGCCAGTTCTTGCCCTTGCTGACCGTCGCCGCGTCGTGCCCCAGATCCAGCAGCGCGACGCGGAACGTAAGGGGATCAAACCGGTGGGTGGAGTTGCAGGCCAGCAGCGCCGGCGTGGTCGGCAGGTGCTCTGCCCCCTCCACGCGCACGTCCGACCCCATGATCCAGCGCATCGCCTTGTAGCTGTACCGAACCAGCTCACGCGGCGCGTCGGCCCCGAGCGGATTGTGCTTGCTGGCTATCTGATAGGTCATCGCCATTGTGTCGCTCCAAGGAAATCGCGTGTTGGTTGAGGAGCGCCGCGAGCTCGTCGAGCGCGGCGGCGGACATGTCTGCGTGCACGGGCACATAAAGGATGTTGCGCATCGCGCGGTGTGCAGCCAGGGGCTCAGGTCGTCCGCGAGGTGCCGCTACGGAAGTGAGGCTCGTGCTCCCCAACGTGGCGTCAAAGCCGGCTTCGGACAGCAATGTGCGCAGGGATTCACGGTTGGCTGCGACGACGGGGAACAGCCACCAGCTGCATCCCACTGCGGCTGCACCGACGACCTCGACACCCGTGAGCCGTGCCAGGAGCGCGTTGCCCGCGGCGCGCCGGCGGTCCACACCCGAGGGTTGGGGATCGCGCAGACGGCGCCCGAGAAGACGCAGCAGCGCCGCGCTCGGCCGCTGCCGAACCAACCGCCAGAAATCCGGGCCCGAGAACCCCCTGCTGGCCGCCATGATGACCTGGTCTGGGTCGCGCCCCGTGGCGGCGATGGCGGACAGCAACGCCCCGTAGGTGCCAGGATTGTCCGACGCGGCCTTCAGCAGCGCGTACTTGCACATTCGGCCGCGGAAGACTCCCGTCGATCGACGCGGCAGCAGCTCCTCAAACGCGCCGAGTCGCGCCCGCAGTGAGGGCTGTCGAACCGTGAACACCGCGCCCCCGAGGGCCGTTGCCGTCTTGATGGTTCCGAAGCTGAACATGCTCACGTCCGCGGAGCGGCTGCCGCGCCACCCGTCCGCCGCCCACGCCTGTGCGCAATCTTCGACCAGAAGGAGGTTGTGATCCCGCGCGATTGACGCGACACCACGAAGGTCCATCCGGCTTCCGAACACATGGGCGACGAGCACCATCCGCGACCGAGACGTGACCGCCGCCTCCACCCCCCCCGCGGAGACCTGGAGTGTGTCGGTATCCACGTCGACGGGCACGGCCACCAGACCGTGGTGCTCGATGATCTGCACCATATGCGGGATCGTGATTGCGGAGACGATCACCTCAGAACCGGGGGGCAGCTCCAATGCGCGCAACAGCAGATCGAACCCGGTCCTCACCGACAAACAGGCGAACGCCTGCCCGGCGGGGGACCAGATGCGCTCCACAGTATCGCGCTCCGCCGCCGCATGGAGGGGGAGCGCACAACCAGCCAGGCCGGCGGCCAGGTCAGTCCACGAGATATCCAATTGTTTTCGCGGGTACATGGTTCCCACTCCAGCAAGACGAGGGCCAAACCTGTCAGTTCATGCCAGGCGAGACTGAGGACAGCCCTCGCCCACCACACAAAGCCCGACGTTGACGGCGTAGATTCGGGCTGCATGTCCCAGACGCCCGACGGCTCCAGTTGGCCACCTGCGCGCACGACAACCGCTCGCCGCGAAGTTGCCTGCACGCAGCGACGCCGCAGGTGCGAACCGCGCTGCGCATGTGAGGGCGGCGGATCCGAGCCGGCGGACGGGACGACCGAGCCGGGGTCGACACGGCGCCGGAAAAACCCGATGATGGGTCAGCGTTACCACGCGAGGTTACGATGCAACTGCGCAAGCCATCTCTGTTTTCAGGGCTCGCGGTCGCGATGCTCCTCTCCGCCTGCAGTGGCGGAGAAGGGGGACCGGCGGCTTCGGCGTGCTCATCGCCCAACGATTGCGCGGCCGACGAAGTCTGTGCCGCCGGCGCCTGCACCTCCATGACCTGCGTGGTCGATGGTGACTGCCCTGAGCAGTGGCTGTGCAGCGCCGGAACCTGCTCAGAGACCGTGCTGGACGGGCTGACAACCTGCACCGACGGGACCGAATGCGCCGAGGGCGAAGTCTGCCGCGCCGGCCATTGCGTCGACGCAGGACTGTGCGGGGCGGCCCAGAGCCCGTGCAATCCCGGCGTAACAGACGGCGACGGCGACGGCATCGCGGACGCCGCAGACAACTGCCCCCGAGACCCAAACCCTCGGCAGTTTGACCAGGACCGCGACGGCGAGGGCGACGCGTGCGACGCCGACGACGACGCGGACACCATCATTGACGACGCCGACAACTGCCCCCTGGTTGCCAACCGCGACCAGCTCAACAGCGACGACGACGTCCTGGGCGACGCCTGCGATGACGACGACGACGACGACGGGATTCTCGACGACGAGGACAATTGTCGTGTCGTGGCCAACCGCGACCAGGCCGACTCCGACGGGGATGGCGTGGGCGATGCTTGCCAGGGCGTCAACAGGCCGGATCGGGACGGCGACGGCGTGCCGGACGACGAGGACAACTGCCCGGCGGTGGCCAACCCCACGCAAGCGGACTCTGACAGCGACGGAGTTGGCGACGCCTGTGAAGGCCCCATCGACGACCGGGACAACGACGGCGTGGAAGACGCCCAGGACAACTGTCCCGACGTGAGCAACGCCGACCAGACCGACACGGACGCTGATGGAGTTGGCGACGCGTGCGAGGGGGTCGAGGGCGACCGGGACGGCGATGGCATCCGGGACGAAGACGACAATTGTGCCCTGGTCGTGAACCCCGACCAGGCGGACACGGATCGCGACGGGCACGGCGACGCCTGCGACGCCGAGCCCCAGGTGCGCAACTTCAAACTCCGCGGCGGCCTGCGCTGGTTCGGCCACGCCGGGACCACCGCGGACGGCAAGTACAGAGGCCGCGGGGCCATCCGAGTGCGCGGCACCGGCGAAGGCCGCCGCTTCCGACTTCGACCGAGCCCACCGGAGGGCGCGCAATGACCCGACCCAGCCCAGTTTTTTCAAAACGATACACGGATGGCGCACCCCGGACAGGGGCCGCAAACCACCTTCTTGACGCGGGGACGACGATGAAACGTGCCACGACCACCACTCGGCTCGCCTTGGTGTTGACCGCCCTGGCGCTCTTGTTCACATCGCCGGCGGCGGCCTTCGAACTCACCTATGAAGGCTACCTGTCCGATCTGAACGACGCTCCGCTGGACGGCGCCGTCTCCACGCGCTTTGCCCTGTTCACGCAAGCGACCGGCGGCGAGCCCCTGTGGGAGGAAGGCCACAGCGTCGACGTGAGCGCAGGCAACTTCACGGTGCGGCTCGGCA
>CALBXO010000178.1 GCA_937890335.1 uncultured Pseudomonadota bacterium
CCGCTCTGTGTCCACCTCACCGCTGGTCAGGAAGAGGCGGTAGCTGTTGGCCGCGCCGGCAAAGCCGAACACGCGCAGGTTGTAGGTGCCTGCGGCCAGTTGCTCCTCGATGAGCTCGTTGTCCGTGGACGACCGCGCGGTGAACAGGGAATTCGTCTCTCCGTCGCGGTACAGGAACATGTCCACGTCCCCGTCGGCGTGGGCGAACAGCAGGTCCAGCCGCACATTGGTGGAGGTGGGCAGCGTGAAAGTGTACCAGTCCTCGTCAAAGTCGCAGACCTGACGGCGCTCACCGACGGCGATGGAGGTGGCCTCCGACGCGTCGTCGTTGTGCTCGGCGCCGGTGCCGACCTCGTCGTCCGTGCACTGCTGGAAGACGTTCGCCGTCATCGAGTACGGCGCCCGGCCCGGCCCTCCGCCAAACTGGAAGACCGTGATGAAGTAGGTGGCGGCGGCGGCGGCGCGACGCTCGTAGACCGTCTCCTGGTCGTCCACGCCGGCGCTGCTGTCCACAAAGACCAGTTGTCCGTCCACAAGCTTGGCCAGCCGCACATCGACGTCGCTCGCGTCGCCGTCAAAGCGGACATCCACCTCGAGTCCGTCTCCGGCGGCCAGGTCGATCTGGTACCAGTCCTCGTCGGCGCCACACAGAACCAGCGCCTCGTATTGGCCCCGCAGCCGGTTGCCGTCCTCGATGCCCGTCGCGGACGCGCGGTCGTTGTTGGGCGCCAGGTTGTCGAAGGCGTCGTCTTCGCAGACCTCCACCTCGTCGGGCGTCTCCGGGTTGCAGTCGTCGTCGAGTCCGTTGCCCGGGATCTCGCGCGGACCGGGGATGTCGGCGTTCTGGGGCTCGCAGTCCTGGTTGTCGGGGACGCCGTCGTTGTCGCTGTCAATCGCGTCGGGGTCGCACTCCACATCCCCACCGCGGCAGTCATGGTCGATGCCGTCGCCGCAGTTCGTGGACGCATTCTCTACGACATCGGGGTTGATCTCCGGGTCGTCGTCGTTGCAGTCCTCGGCGCGCGGGAACCCGTCGCCGTCCACGTCGTCGTCACGGGTGTCGGCGTCGCAGTCGTCGTCCTCGCCGTTGTAGGGCGTCTCCGTGGCGTCCGGGTTGATCTGGGCGGCGTTGTCGTTGCAGTCGTCGCCATCGACCTCGATCGCGAGGAATCCGTCGCCGTCCTGGTCGCCATCCACGGTCTCTGCGTCGCAGTCGTCGTCCGCGCCGTTGTAGTAGATCTCGTCGGCGTTGGGGTTGGTGTTTTCGTTGTTGTCGTCGCAGTCGGCGGGGGCGTCAAAGCCGTCCTCGTCGAGGTCGTTGTCCAGCGTCGCCGGATCGCAGTCGTCGTCCTTTCCGTTGTAGGGGGTCTCGTCCTCGTTGGGCGAGATGTTGGGGTCGTTGTCGTTGCAGTCGCCGTCGGCCTCCGTCACGCCGTCTTCGTCCACATCGTCGGTGTTTGCGACCCGGTCCTGGCCGTCGCAGTCCTCGTCGATTCCGTTGCCGGGGATGTCCGTGGCTTCGGGGTTGATGGCGACGTTGCGGTCGTCGCAGTCGTCGGCCATGGCGTAGCCGTCGCCGTCGACATCGTCGTCCCGCGTCTCCTCGCTGCAGTCGTCATCCACGCCGTTGTAGGGCGTCTCGCCCGCGCCGGGGTTCACGTCGGCGTTGTTGTCGTCGCAGTCGGCGTCGGCGGGGAATCCGTCGTTGTCGGCGTCCACTTCGCCGCAGCGGGGGTCGGTCCCGTCGCAGTCGTTGTCCACGCCGTCGTCGCAGCGCGTCTCGTTGTCCTCGGCGATGTCCGGGTTTGCGTTCGCGTCGGAGTCGTCGCAGTCGGGCCCCTTGTCGCAGCCCTGGCCAAACCCGTCGTTGTCGGCGTCGACGCACTCGTCGACCCGCCCAACGCAACGGTTCTGCCCGTTGCACTCCTCATTGGCGCCACAGTCGCCGTCGTCGATGCACTCGACGGTGCGGCACGCCCCGCGCTCACAGATTGCAGTCCCGTCGCAGTCGGAGTTCCGGCTGCACGCGGGGTCGCCGCCACCGGAGCAGGTATACGTGGCTGTATCGCAGGTCTGGCCACGCGGGCAGGTGCGCTCCGCGTTGCAGGCGCCCGTGCGGCAGGTTCCGTCGGCGCAGATTTCGCCGTCGTCGCACTCGAAGTCGCTGGCGCAGCCCTCGTCATCGGGGTCCAGAGTGGCGGGGGCCTTGTCGTCGCCGCAGGCGAGCAGCGGCAACAGACACAAGAGTAGAGCGGCAATTCGCAACATCGAGACCTCCGAGATACCCAGCGTGGGCGTGTGGGTGCGGGTGTGACTGACGCCATTGATAGGATCGTGGCGCGCGCCAGTCAAAGCCGGGGGTTCGGAGGTCGGTCGGGAGAGGGGCCAGATGGGTGGGCGAGCGGTGCGTCGGAGTTCCTGCTCGCGCGCGCGTTGGATGGCGCGCCTGGGTCCGTATCGGTACTCGAGTGGGCGGTGCTCGCTGGGCGGGGGCGGGTCAGGCGGGGAGCATCTTCTTCTCGGCCTCGTTGACCATCACCAGGGTCCAGAGGCCGTCGACGAGCCAGCCGACGCCAAACAGGCCGCCCGTGCACAACCAGATGATGCCGGTGACCCACTTGCCGAGGTAGAAGCGGTGGACACCGAAGACACCGAGGAAGAACCAAAGAACATACGCGATGAGCAGGCGACCCATGAGAGCAACTCCGTCTCCAGCGGCCATAGGCCGGTACCACACTGCGGCTCCTGGGTGCCGCTGCGGAACCAAGGTAGGCATTTGGATTTGTATGGCAACCTGTTTGTTGGTCTTTATTCGGGTCTGATTAGGGTCTTGGTACATGTGTCGGGACGCGGTTGGGCCCACCGGGTATCGGGCGCTCAAGTCTCCGCTCCGGTCGCCGACCAGCGAACAGGATGCGCCCGACCCCGTCAGTGGCGCCACCGGAGGGCGGCGAGCAGGCCGATCGCTCCAAGGAGGACGGCAAGGGTGCTTCGCGCGGGTCGCGACGGCGTCGTGCAGCTGCAGTCCTGCCCCTCCGGGGGGAGCCCCCGTGGGGTGTCCTGACCGCGGGTGTCTGGCTCCTCGCCCGCGTCTGGTTCCTCGACCGGCAGGTCGTCGCTCGCATCGTTCGGGTCGGACCCACGGGCGACTTCCACCCCGTCCTCGACGGATCCGCCGTCGCTGTCCGCGGCGTTCGGGTTGGTCTGGTGGGTGTTGACCTCATCGCCGTCGAGCAGGCCGTCGCCGTCACTGTCAGCGGACAACGGGTTGGTCCCCCGCGCGACCTCGTCACCGTCCAGCAGGCCGTCATCGTCACTGTCCGGGCGCAGTGGGTTGGTGCCGCGCTCGACCTCCTCGCCGTCGCGCAGGCCGTCCAGATCGGTGTCCTCGTTGCGCGCGTTGGTTCCGAGCTCATCGATCTCGCGGCCGTCGAGGAGCCCGTCGCCGTCCGTGTCCGGGTTGTCCGGGTCGGTGGACAGCTCCGCCTCTCGGTCGTTGCTGAGGCCGTCACCGTCCCGGTCGTCGTCGCAGGCGTCGCCATGGCCGTCGTCGTCCAGGTCGTTCTGGTCGGGGTTGGCGACCTCGGGGCAGTTGTCGTCGTCATTGAGGACGCTGTCGAGGTCCGTGTCGTCGTCGCAGAGGTCGCCCACACCGTCGCCGTCTACGTCGGCCTGGTCGGGGTTGGTGACGAGCGGGCAGTTGTCGTCGTCGTCGCCGAGGCCATCGTTGTCATCGTCCGCGTCGCAGGCGTCGCCCGTTTCGTCTCCGTCGGCGTCGGCCTGTGCTGGGTTGGCGAGGAGAGGGCAATTGTCTGCGTCGTCATCCGTGCCATCGCCGTCGTCGTCCCGGTCGCACGCGTCTCCGTCGCCGTCGTCGTCCGTGTCGATCTGGTCCCGGTTTGCGACCTCGGGGCAATTGTCCTGCTCGTCGCGGACGGTGTCGTCGTCGAGATCGGGGATCACCACGCCGAGGTTGAACGTGTGGTCGGTGACGCCGCCGTCACCGTCGTCGATGCGGATGCTCACAGGGGCGGTGGTCCCGATGTCGTCCAGCGGCGGGGTCCACCTCAGGACGCCGTCGGCGCTCAGAACGGCGGCGTCCGGTCCCTCGGCGAGCGAGTACGTCAGCGGGTCCAACTCCTCGCCAGGATCCTGGGCGAGCACGGTGTAGACGAGCGGGTAGGTGGCGTCGACAGTCGCCGGCGGCGTGCTGGTGACCCGAGGAGCCACGTTGTAGACCTCGATGGTGCCAAAGTCCGTCGTCGCCACGTCGTCCTCGTCCACAACCTGGAGGCCGATCTGGGTGGTGTAGGGGCCGTCGAGACCGCTGGTGTCGAGGGTGACTTCGATACCCTGGGCGTCGTCGTACTGTCCGTCCAGGTCCAGGTCCCACGCGTAGGACACGATGTCTCCAATGCTGCGCGCGCCTGTCAGCGTCACCGACGGCGTGCCCTCGGGCACACGGTACGGCCCGCCCACCTCCGCCGCGCTGTCTCTCCCGATGACAAAACCCTGGTGGCCGGCCGGGGCGCCCACGCCGTGAAAGACCTGCAACCCCACTGTGCCCTCTTCGTTCTCGATGCCGACACTGACCGTCCGGCTGGTTGCGCCGATGGCCCCATAGCGGAGCTCGACATTGCCGTTCTCGAACAGCGCGATCTGGAACGTGACGGGGTTCTCGCCGAGGTTGAAGTACGACACCTCCTCCCAGGACACGACGAACCTCCGGTCTGGCGCCTGTCCAATGAGCCCAGCGTTGATCTCCCCGCCGGCGAACGGGTTCAGGTCCGTCCAGAGGCCGGCAATCACGGCGTTGGGGCTCGGCACCGCAGGCATCGGCTGGCCCGAACAGCACGCGCCGTCCCGGTCTGGCAGGAGCGTCACGAACCCGTCGTCGGAAATGTGAACGGCGGTGTAGTCCACGTCGTAGAAATTGAAGGGGAACCCGAGCTCAATGGCGTCCGTGACCTGGTCGTCCTGCTCGATTCCGGACGGCGTCAGGGCGATGTCAAACGCGGGATCGACCTGCGTGCACATGTACCCGCCCCCATCGGGCACGCCGTCACAGACAACCTGCGCTGAGACCTCTGCGCCGAGCAGGGCTGCGCCACACAAGACGAACGTCACGGCGCGTCGCCAGGTGGGATGGGAATGGTTCACAGCGGGCCTCGAAGTTGGAGGGTGTTCACAAACTCGGACCGAGCATGGGCAAGCACCGCCGCCGTGGGTGTTCCAGGCGCAACGAAGTCAGTCGTCAACATACGCCCGCGAGACAGGGGCGCTCGCGTGGGTTGACCGTACCAGCTTTGCGGGGCTGTTTCTTCGGATGGCCGACATGCAGTTCGTGGGGACGGTGCGGCGACCTTCCGTTTCCGGCTGTGCGTCCGAGCCCTGAAGCGTGCGCTGTGGTAGCGTCTCGCGCATGAGCTCCACCCCCGCTGTCGCCGCCTTTCGCCTCCTGCACGATGCCGGATGCTTCGTCCTGCCCAACCCATGGAACCGTGGCAGCGCACAGCTGCTCGCGTCGCTGGGGTTCCCGGCGCTGGCCACCACGAGCGCCGGGTTGGCGTTCGACAAAGGCCGTCCGGACACGCCCACGGCTCTGTCCAGAGACGAGGTCCTGTCGAACATCCGTGAGATCGTCGCAGCAACGGACCTGCCCGTGAACGCCGACTTCCAGGCGGGCTACGGCGACTCGCCCGACGACGTGTACGAGAGCGTGGCGCTGTGTGTGGCGACGGGTGTGGCGGGGCTGTCCATTGAGGATGCCAGCGGAGTGGACGCGCTCTACCCGCTCGACGTCGCTGTGGCCAGGCTGCAGGCGGCGCGGCACGCCATCGCTGACAGCGGGGTACCCGTGGTGCTCACTGGCCGCGCCGAGTGTTTTCTGGTGGGGGACGACGACCCGATGGTCGAGTCCATCACGCGTCTGAACGCCTACGCTGAGGCAGGCGCGGACTGCCTCTATGCCCCGGGCCTTGCGACACTGGGCGAGGTGGCGACGCTCATGGCGTCCATCCCGGAGCTGCCCGTCAACGTCATCGCCCGCCC
>CALBXO010000179.1 GCA_937890335.1 uncultured Pseudomonadota bacterium
ACGCGCGTTCCGTATGCGGGCGTTCGAGACCTCGCGTGCGGAGTGGAGGGCCGTGGTTGGGACGGCGCCGAGCCACTACCCAGGCTGCGGCGTGGACTGTCCAGTCGCCCTGGTCAGCTGGTGGGACGCCGTCTACTTCCTCAATGAACTCAGCGAATCCACCGGCCTGGAGACCTGCTACATCCTGCGCGGGTGCTCCGGCGAGCCCGGGTCCGGCTGCGACGCCGACGAACAATCGTGTACGGGTGGGTTCTCGTGCGATGAAGTCCGGTTCGTGGGGCTTGATTGCAGGGGTTTCCGGCTGCCGACCGAGTCGGAGTGGGAGGTGGCGGCCCGGGCGGGGACAGACACGGCGTTTCACAGCGGCCCCCTGCTGCACACCTCGCGCGAGCCGCTCGACCCCAATCTGGACGCCATTGGGTGGTACTCCGGCAACGCCGACGCGGCCTATGACGGCGGCCGTGATTGCTCAAGCTGGCGCGAAGGTGCCGACACATGCGGCCCGCAACCGCAGGGTGGGCGAACGCCCAACGACCTGGGTTTCTACGACATGAGCGGCAACGTCTACGAGTGGGTCTGGGACTACGAGGGCGACTACCCGGAGACCTCCGAGACCGACCCTCTGGGGCCGGACGAGGGGCAGCGCCGCATGCGGCGCGGCGGCTCGTGGTCGAGTCCGAGCCAGTTTTGCCGCTCGGGGTTCCGGTTTGGAAACGACCCGTCGTTCAAGAGTGAGGGACTCGGGTTCCGGATCGCGCGGACCATTCCCTGACAGGTGCAATCGAGACGCCCGCGTGAGGTCGCTCAGCGGCGGCTGTAGCCGCGCAGCGCGCTCGCACGGCGGATGAGCCCGTCCAGCTCGCGAGCGTCCTCGTCCTTGCGGCCCGACGACTCCAGGATTTGCCGCACGTCCGACAGCGTCCACATCGCCGCATGGGGAGACCCGCGCAGGATCTCCGCGAAGCTGCTCGCACTCAGAGCCAGCTTGAAGTCGGCGGTCGCCTCACCAAAATCGCTGCGAAGATGCTGGCCAGCCAATTGGTAGGAGGTCTCGGTGGCGCGCGCGCCGTCGGGCGCCTTGTGGCGGATGCGGACGGTCAACGCCTTCTCGAACTGGGCGCCGTCCCGAAACTCGACCTCGTAGAGCGCCGTCACCTGATGGCCGGCGCCAATCTCCCCCGCGTCCACGTGGTCTTTCCGGAAGTCCTCATCGGCGATGTCGCGGTTCTCGTAGCCGACCAGTCGGTAGCCATCCACCTCGTCGGAGTCGAATTCAACCTGGATTTTCACGTCCTTGGCGATGACGACGAGCGTGCCCATGAGGTCGTCCTCAAACACTCTGACTGCCTGTTTGAAGTCGTCGATGTAGTAGTAGTTTCCGTTACCGGAGTCGGCCAGTTGCTCCATCAGGTGATCCTTGTAATTGCCCATTCCAAACCCGATGACGCTCAGCGTGACGCCCTCCTGCGTAAAGTGGCGGATGCGCTCAAGGATGGTGTCGTGGCTGTTGGGGCCGACGTTCGCGTCCCCGTCCGAGCAGACCACCACACGCGTGGTGGCGTTGGGATCGAGGTTCTCATAGGCCATCTGGTAGGCGAGCTCCAGTCCCGAGGTCATCGCGGTGGAGCCGCCAGCCTGCAGACGGTCGATGGCGGCCAGGATGCGCTCGCGCTCGCGAACGCTGGTCGGTCCCAGGACCTTGCTGGTGCTTCCTGCGTAGGTGGCCAGCGCTACCGTATCGCCGTCTCGCAGGTTGTTGACGAGCACTTGGAGCGAGGATTTGAGCAGCCCGATCTTGTCCGGGCTCTGCATCGACCCGCTGGTGTCTACGAGGAAAACCAGGTGAATCGGTTTGCGGTCGTTCTCGTCGATCTTCTGACCTTGGATTCCCACGCGGACGAAGTGGGTGCCGGGGTCAAAAGGGGAGGGCGCCGCCTCGAAGTTCACCGCGAACGGGACGTCGCCGTCTGGCGCCCCGTAGTCGTACCGGAAGTAGTTCACAAACTCTTCCACCCGAACCGCGGCCTGTGGCGGCAGGGTGCCTTCGTTGATCTTGCGGCGTGCGATGGCGTAGCTGGCGGTGTCCACATCGATGGAGAAGGTGGACAGCGCGTCTTGCCGGGGGTCTTCGAATCCGCTGACGCCGTGGTCTGCATAGTCCTCGGAGTTTGAGATCGGCTCCGGCGACGGGTCATCGACCCGAGGTGAGTCGCTGGACTGGTCCCAGGTCTCCATGGGCTGGGGCGCGCGCTCTGCGCGAGCGTCTTTGTAGCAGTGTCCGCCTCCGCAGGCTGTGAGGCTGAGTACGAGGATGGCAACGAGGCTGGTTCTCATGGTGGGTCTCCGCAGGTTTCTGGGAGGGCAACGTGCGAGGGTCTGTGGGACTTACAGGTGCCTGCGGTGTTCCGGCGGATCTCCGCAGGAGAGAATCGCTGGGCGGTTGCGGGTCGCTGGTCGACTAACGCTTGACACCCCGACCGGCCTGCATTACTTCAATCGCCCGACCGGGGCGTGGCGCAGTCTGGTAGCGCACTTGCATGGGGTGCAAGTGGTCGCTGGTTCGAATCCAGTCGCCCCGATCTAACGCCGCCTGGCTTGCCAGGCGGCGTTACCCATTTCTTGGTCATGCCCATGCTCAGTCCCTTCGCAAAGCTGACCCGGAACACCGCCCAATACCTGTTTGGTGAGCAGGGTCGTGCCTACCGGGATTTCTTTGGTGAGGACGGGTACCGGGATGCGGTTCGGTACCGCACGGAGCTCGGTGCCATCGCGGCGCAGAAGCCGGATTGGGTGACCATGCGCTGGCTGGCGCCGTCCACTCATGAAGGACGAAAGCTGGGACTGGTTCGGCTGCGCAGCCCAAGCCTGCGACCCGACTGCCCGCGGGTGTTGGTCACCGGGCTGATGCACGCCCGGGAGTTCATCACCGGCGAGACCGCGGTAGAGCTGGTGGAACACCTCGTGCGGGGGCGCGACGACCTCCTGCGGAGGTGCGAGGTCGATGTCATTCCTGTGGTGAACCCCGACGGCTTTGCCGCCAATGTAGAGAGAGTTCGAGGGTGGCAGGGGCGTTTTGGGCCGCTGAAGCGGGGCAACGCCCGCGGCGTCGATCTGAACCGTAACTTCGGCGCTGGCTGGACCAAGGACCACCGCACGTACCGCCTGCGGCTCAGCGAGGAGTACAACGGCACGACCGCCTTCTCCGAGCCGGAGTCCCGCGCTCTGCGCGCACTCGCCGAGGAACGGGGCTACGCCGCTGCCGTCAACCTGCACAGCTACTCCAGCGTGTTTCTGTACCCGAGTTTTCGCGATGAGGACGCGCCTGACCCGGTGGTGCGAGATCTCGTCGCGAAGCTGCCGGGACTGCAGCCGCAGGAGCCGTACGAGGTCTACCATGGCGCGCGGTTCTATGGTCGCGGCAGGGCCCAACGCGCGCTGGTACGCGCTGCGCGGGGGACAACCGAGGTCCACGGCACGTTTGATGACTGGCTCGCCGAGCGGGGATGCCACTGCCTGGTGGTTGAGGTCAGTCGCCCCGGGCCGCCGCGAGAGCACCTCGGCGAGCTGGTGATGAGCAACCTGCGGATGTTCAACCCTTCGCCGGTGGCGCGGAGCGCGGCCATTGAAAATGTGCTGCCCGCCATCACGGGCTACTTGCACGCGGTGCTCGACAGGCGCGGGACGTAGTGCGATAAGAGCAGCGCCCGACCGCGGGCGCCACGACAGCAAGGGGAAGCATGAACGACGCCGTTCACGCGAGCGACGCACACAGAGTCGAAGTCGATGGGAGACACGTCGTCCTGGTCGGGACGGCCCACATCTCCCAGGAGTCCGTGGACGTCGTGCGGGCCACCATCCGCGCAGAGTCGCCGGACGTCGTTTGCGTTGAGCTGGACGAGCGTCGGTACAAGGTGTTGTCGGACCCCCGTTGGTGGGAGTCTCTGGACCTGTTCCAGGTCATCAAGGGCGGCCAGGCGCCGCTTCTCGTAGCCCAGCTCGCGCTGAGCTCCTTCCAGAAGCGAATGGGTCTTGCCACCGGGGTGAAACCGGGCTCGGAGCTTGCGGCCGCCGTCGAGGAGGCCAAGGCGCTGGGCGTCGAGTATGACCTCGTCGACCGTGAGATTCGGACGACGCTGCTGCGCGGCTGGCGCAAGACGGGATTCTGGAAGAAGACGACCCTGGCGGGCTCCCTCGTTGCCGGCATGTTCATGGGCGAGGAGAAGGAGCTCAACGAGGACGAGATGCGCAAGCTCCGGCAGCAGGACACGCTGTCGGGCATGTTGGATGAGATGGGCGACTCACTGCCGAGCATCAAGATGGTGCTGGTGGACGAGCGCGACGTCTACATGTCGCATCGGATCCGGATCGCCGGAAAGCCGGGTGATACCATCGTGGCGGTGGTCGGTGCCGCCCATGTGCCCGGCATGCTCCGGCAGTTTGCCCTGCCGAATCCGGAGCCGGAGGAGGTCACCCGCATCAACACGGTGCCGGGGCGCAGCTTCCTTTCCAGAGCGCTCCCGTGGGTACTACCGGCGATTGTGATTGCCGTGTTCGGCTACGGCTTCGCGGTCGGCGATTGGGACAACCTCAAGGAGGCCGCGCTGGCGTGGGTGCTGGCCAACGGTCTCTTGTCTGCCCTTGGTGCCGCGCTGGCTCTCGGCCACCCTCTCACCATTGTCGCCGCCTTCTTCGCGGCGCCGCTGACAAGTCTCAATCCCACGATCGGCGCCGGGTTCGTGACCGGTATGGTTCAGACCTGGGCCCGGCCCCCCTCCGTGCGCGACATGGAGAAGATCTCTGACGACGTGGGTCAGTGGAAGGGCTGGTGGACGAACAAACTGGCCCGCGTTCTCCTGGTGTTCGTCTTCTCAAACCTGGGCAGCAGCATCGGTACTTTTGTCGCCTTCGGTTGGCTCAAAGACCTCATCGCCTGAAGAAAAAACTATGATCTCAGAAGCAATGCACGAGGCCCTGACACGGCAACTCAACCACGAGTTCTACTCGTCCTACGTTTACCTCTCGATGGCGTCCTGGCTCGAAGACAACAGCCTGCGCGGTGTCGCCAGCTGGTTCCGGGTGCAGGCACAGGAAGAGCTGGCGCACGCGATGATCGTCCACAACTACATGCTGGACCGGGACGCGCGGGTCGTGCTGCGCGCCATCGAGCAGCCACAGGCCGAGTTTTCAGGGCTGCGCAATGTGTTCGAGATTGCGCTGGCCCATGAGCGCGACGTGACCAAGCGGTTCAACGCCATCGCGGCTCTGGCCAGTGAGGAGCGCGACTTCGCGACCTCCAATTTCACGCAGTACTTCATCGACGAGCAGGTCGAGGAAGAGGCGAGCTTCCGCGACATCATCGACCAGCTCAAGCTCGTCGGCGACAACGGTCACGCCATCTTCATGCTCGACAAGGAGCTTGGCACGCGCGTCTTCGTGCTGCCGCCGCAGCTCTCC
>CALBXO010000180.1 GCA_937890335.1 uncultured Pseudomonadota bacterium
GTGGAAGGTCTCCTGGAGGACGCCCTTGAGGTCCTGGATCCCCGCCATCTCGCGGCCTTCGGACAGCGTCAGGAACTGGCTCTCGACGGAGCCGATGAACTCCTCTACGTCGGAGACGTCGCCGTAGCACTCCTCCGCCACCTGCCCGCACAGCGCGATGGTGCGCCGGAGCATCGCCTTTCTGCTGACGATCTGGGCGTAGTAGGCGACGTTGGCCGCGGTGGGAACCTGGCTGCTCAACCCGGCGAGGTAGGCCAGCCCTCCCACGCCGTCGAGGCCGCCCTCGTTGCGCAATTGCTCGCTGACGGTGACGACGTCAATCGCCTCCTTGCGGTCGGCGACTGCCGACATCGAGGCGAAGATGCGCCGGTGCGATTCTTTGTAGAAATCTTCGGGATTGACCAGCGGCGCCACTTCCGTGAACGCCTCTGTGTCGAGGAGGAGCGCGCCGAGGAGTGAAGTCTCGGCCTCGTCACTGTGGGGAGGAACCCGCACTCAAAGCTTGTCGAGGGTCTCGAGGATCCCTTCGATGATGTCGATGTCTTTGGCGTAGCGCTCCTTGGAGGAGAAGATCACGACGGTAACGGCCTGCTCGTCCACTTTGGAGCTGAACGCCACAAAGTGGATGTTCTGCTCGGACTTGTCCTCTTTGACGAGCGTGGCGTCGCCCTCACCGCGCAGCCCAACCAGACCGCCAAAGGTGGCCGTGCCCTGCTTCTCGATGTTGAGGTCCTTGAAGCTCAGGTTGCTCTTCAGGTTGGCCAGGCTCGCCTGGGCCACGTCCTGGCTCTTGGAGCCCGCGACGATGGCGAAGATACCCTTGTCTGCGGACTCCGCGGTCACCGCCGTGTCAGACTTGGTGACCACCCAGTCCTTGGGCAACGTGAACTTGAGCTTGTAGGTGTCGTTCTCGATGACCTGTCCGCCGGCGGGCGCGGCAGCTTTGTCGTCGCCACCGGCCGGATCCGCGGCGGCCGAAGCTGCGCCGTCGGCGGGCTTGTCGGCGGCGCCACTGGCAGCGCCATCCGCCGGCTTGTCCGCGGGCTTCTCAGCGGCAGCGCTGGCGGGCGTGTCGGCCGGCTTCTCCGCGGGCTTGTCGGCCGGGGGGGGCGTCGCTGGCTTCGGGTCGTTGCAGCCAACACTGGCAAGTCCGATGAGCACGGTGGCGATGAGAATCTTCTGCATAGGTACTGGCTCCTTGCGAGACGGCGGATGCCGAGACGCCGGATGATAGGTTCCCAGGTGTTTTTGTGTCAATCCCGCCCAGACACGTCGCGAAACCGGATGGGGCGGCCCTGAAAGTTCTGAAACGTGATCCAGTCGCCGTCCCTGTCGAGCACCCGGTCGGGCGTCAATTCGATCTTTCCGCCACCGCCGGGAAGATCGATGACAAAGTGCGGCACCGCCATGCCCGAGCTCCAGCCCCGGAGCGCCCGGAGGATGTCGAGCCCCGTCTGCACCGGGGTCCGGAAGTGCGTGATGCCCTGCGCCATATCGCACTGGAACATATAGTAGGGACGGCACCGATGGCGCAGGAGCCACAGGTTCAGCGTGCGCACGGTCTCTGCGTCGTCGTTGACGCCGCGCAGCAGCACCATCTGGTTCCCGAGAACGCAACCCGCGTCGGCGAGCACCGCCAGCGCCCGCGCCGCCTCGGGTGTGCACTCCGCCGGGTGGTTGAAGTGTGTGTGCACATAGACCGGCCTGTGCCGACGCAGCACGTCACCGAGGGCGTCCGTAACGCGCATTGGCAGGGTCACCGGGTTCCTGGTCCCAATGCGCACGAGCTCTACGTGATCGATCGCCAGGAGCCGCCCGAGGATCTCATCGAGCCGCTCGTCGCTCAGAGACAGGGGGTCACCGCCGCTGAGCAGCACGTCCCGCACGCTCGGCGTCCGCGCGATGTACGCGATGCCCTCGTCCACCTGCGCGCGCGCAGCCGCAGTCGTAGGATCCGAAACCTTCCGCTTGCGGGTGCAATGGCGGCAGTACACCGGGCAATGGTGGATGACGTAGAAGAGGACGCGGTCCGGGTAGCGGTGGGTGATCCCTGGGACCGGCATATGGGCCTCTTCGGCCAGGGGATCTTCCAACTCAAAGTCGTGAACGACGAGCTCGGACGGATGCGGCAGCGCCTGCTGACGCACCGGACATTGCGGATCGACCGGGTCCATCAGAGACGCGTAGTACGGCGTGATGGAGACGCGGAACCGCTCACTGGTCGAGGCAAACGCGTCGCGCTCGTCGGTGGACAGCGTGAGCGCGGTCTCCACCTCGTGGAGGCGCGTCAGCCGGTTCTGCTGCTGCCAGGTCCAGTCGAACCACTTGGCGTCTGGGACGTCGCGCCAGGGAGAAGGTCGGGTCACGCCGTCACTTGCCCGCGTCGTAAACGCAGCGGAAACCCACATCGGTGCGCCGGGCGTCGGCCTGCAGCCTGAAACGCACTGTCGCCCGCACCTCCAACGGATGGGACCGCCATGAACCACCGCGCGCCACGGCGCCGAGGGAGTCGTCACCTCCGGCCACCCACTCGGCGGCGTTTCCTGCGAGGTTGTACACGCCAGCCGGCGACTTGCCGTCAGGGAAAGCCCACACCGGGCTGGTCAGCGCGTACCCGTCGAGCTTCCCGGCCACGATCACCCGCGCCATGTCGCGCTCGCCCCAATTGGACGCCGCCGTGGTCCAGTTGGTCCCCCAGGGAAACAAATAGGCGTCCGCCCCGCGCGCAGCCTTCTCCCACTGGTCATGGGTGGGCAGCCGCCCTCCGGCGTGTTTGCAGAAGGTCGCCGCCTCCGACCGCGTCACACAGACTACCGGGTGGTCGTCCGCGCGCAGCTCCTGCGGCACGTCCAGGAACGGAACCAGACCGCGCACATTCCAATTGGCGCACTCCGTCCAGTCCACGGACTTGCACGCCCCATCGCTGGCACATCGTTCCCATTCTGAGTTGGAGACCTCCCACGCATCCATCCGGAACGCGGGCACCTTGACCTCCTCCATGGGGTACTCGCCGGCCAGGGCGATCTCCTCTTTGCACTCATTCTTGGGATCGTCGGCGATCTTTGGACAGATGTCGGCAAAGAGCAGCCGATAGTCGTTGGACAGACCGCGCAGAAACGGACCCGCGGGCACGGTGACAGGCCCCGGTTTGGGCGGAGCCCCCTTGGCCTCCCCCTCGTCCCCCATGGGCATGTCGCCAAAACTCACCCAGGCGACCGCGCACAGCGTCGTGGCCAGGAGCAGACCCGCGCACAGGGCGAGCATCACGGACAGCCAACCGCCCGGAGGCCCGTCGCCGGGCGGCACAAACTCGGGGTCGGTCTGGACGGCTGCCCGCGGCCGCACGTCGGGTTGTTGCACCCACTTTGCCGTGCCGGGTCGCTCGATGGCCGGCGTGGCCACGGTCTGGCGACGCGGCAGCGGCTCCAGGCGCTGGGTCTTGGTGTTGTCCGGGCCCTCGGCGTCGCCCTCGCCGTCGCCCTGGGCTTCCAGTGCATCCTTGGCCTCCGCCACCACGGCGCTGAGCCCCTCCACCATGGTGTTGCGGCCCTGCCGGTCGCCGTCACCGCCGTGGTCGGCCACCTGCAACCGCACGGCCGCTTCGTCCCCCTCAGCCGGGGTCGAGCGAATCGGCCCGAGCAGCGAGTCGATGCCTTGTTTGACGGGGATGCGCCCGACAACCTGGGACACGTCCGAAATGGGTTCGTCCGCCGGTTTGGGGACGACCTCAGCTACGGCTGCGGGCCGCGGCCGACCGCAACGGCCACAAAAACGCTCGTCCGGCTGGTTGTCCTGGGTACACGTCGGGCACTGCCACATACCCCCCTGCTACCACAACCCACCGCGCCCGAACCACCCCCGGCGCTGGAAAGCGGACACGGCGCGCCCGACTGTGGTAGCGTGGCCGCGATGGCGATGAACAAACGCGACTTCCTGCGCGCGCTCGACGATCTCGAGCGACAGTTCACCTCGGCGACGGCGAACCCCGGTTCCTACCGTTGCGAGCGTTGTGAAAACTGCTTCGAGTGTATGTTCTGCAAAGGCTGCTCGACGTGCTCCAAGTGCACCTATTGCACGGGCTGCGAGGCCTGCAGCGGCTGCACGCATTGCGAGGACTGCACAGACTGCCACAACTGCTCGTACTCGGTGCAGTCGAACAGCTGCACCGGGTCGCGCTACGTGATCCTGAGCCGTCGATGCTCCGGCTGCACCTTCTGTTTTGGCTGTGTGGGCCTGGTCGGCAAAGAGTTCCACATTCTCAACGAGCCCTACCCCCGCAAGGAGTATTTCGACACGGTGGCCAAGCTCAAGAAAGAGTTCGGAATCCGCGCGCGATGAGCAAGCTCTCCGACGGGATCATCGGGCGTATCCGCGCACGCGGGCATCTTGCCGCGTTCACGACCGCCGAGTGCCACGCGATCTTCGACTGCGCGCGCGTCCGCATGGTCAAAGAGGGCGACGTGGCGATTCACCGCGGGCGCTTCGCGGACGAGGTCACCTGGATCGCCGCCGGCGCCGTGGATGTGGTGCTGCACACCTCAACGATGCCGCACCACCTTGTCGAGCTCGACGAGGGCCACGCCATCGGCATGATCGCATTTCTCGCCCGCGCGAACCACGCGCTGGAGTTCATCGCCACCCGGCCGCTGATGCTGGTCATCATCGAGCGCGACGTGATCGAATCCGCCCTTCACGCGAACGACCCGCTGTTCGGCCGCCTCCTGATGGCCTTGTCCAGCGGGGTGTTCACGCAACTGTCGCTCGTGGAGGAGGCGGCGATGGCCGACCGCTGATGTACACACGAATCGACATGCTCAGCGCCGTGGTCGGGCCCGAACAGGAGCGAATGCTCCAGCTGTTTGGCGAGGTCTGGGTCGAGGAGGGGGCCATCATCGAGCCCGTGTGCTCCGACCATGCCTACTGCTTCGTCCTCATCGACGGCTTTGTCCGCGCGCGCGACGAGCGGTTGGGAACCTGGCTGATCGCCCCGGGGCAGCTGTTTGGGCTCGAAGAGCTGCTGGTCGGCGTTGCGCCGGGCCGTTCGTACACAGCGGTCACCCGCTGCACTCTGTTGAACCTCACCCGCGACGCGCTGGCCAAGCTCGTCGGCGCGGGGGATTCTTTCAGCCAACGCATTCAGATCGAGCTGTCGAGCCTCGCCGGACAGGCCGCCCAAAGGCGTGTTGTCCTCCTGGCCAAAAATCTCTGAGGAACTTCGCGCGCGGCGCGTTGTCAGACCTTACGACGAAGAAAGGGGGCTCCCGGGCCGCGATGACATCCAGGCAGGAGAAGAGACTCATCCGCCGCCTCAAGCAGCGGGACGAGCAGGCCTTCCTGACCATCGTGACCAGGTACCAGCACAAGGTCTACAACGTCGTATACCGCATGCTGGGGGACCCTCACGAGGCCGAGGATCTGGCGCAGGAGGTGTTTATCACCGTCCTCAAGAACATCGACTCCTTCCGGGGAGAGTCGCAGTTCAGCACGTGGCTGACGCGCATCGCCATCAACCATAGCAAGAACCGCCTCAAATTCCTGAAGCGGCGCGCCGCGGATCGGATGCAGCCAATCGAGGACACGCCCGAGGGCGCGATGATGTTCAACCCGCTGGGCTCCGCCTTGCCCAGGCCCGACAACCAGGCGATGGGACACCAGCTCGAGCGGGCCATGCAGAACGCGCTCGGTGCGTTGGACCCCGAACACCGCGAGGTCGTCGTGTTGAGGGACATTGAGAACCTGAGCTACCAGGAGATTGGGGACATCACCGGGCTCACCGCTGGCACCGTCAAGAGCCGCCTGTTCCGAGCCCGAAGTGCCCTCAAAGAAGAACTGAGCAAGCAGTATGACGACTGACAACACGGGAATCCCCGACGAGGTCGCCATCCGCATCATGGACTTCCTCGACGGCGAAATGAGCGACGAGGAGCGCTCCGCCTTCGAGGCCGACCTGACCCGCGACCCGGAGCTGCAGCGAAGCCTGGAGGCGCTCCAGAGCACGATGGGCGTCGTGCAGAGCCTCCAGATGAAGTTCGCTCCCGACGATTTCGTGCGGGAGGTGGAGTCCAAGGTTCGAACCCGCAGCCGCGGCCGATTTTTTGGCTACCAGGCGCTGTACACAAGCCGCATCCCGTACGAGGTGTTCGCCGTCGTGGCCATCGCCATCATGGCCGGCATGTGGATGATGTCGTCGCCGGACGACGCCCGGTTCAGCGCGGACCTGGCGATGGTCAGCGACCAGGCGGACGCCGGCCCCGCCGGCGCCCCGGACGCGGGCGCCTCCAGAAATCCAGACGGCGCCGGCGCCCAGGCAGACGGCGCCGGCGCCCAGGCAGCCGGCGCCGGTCTGCCCACACCGCCAAGCGTCCGCCCCTTGAAGACCGAGGTCATCGAATATACCTTCACGCTCCCCGCGGACGCCGGTGCCGATGACCTCGACAAATTGGCGGTACGTCTGGGGGCCACGAGTCGTCGGTACGTGGTCGAGCGCAGCAAGGGCGAGCTCGATGTCACCGTCCCGGCCGCCTCACTCGACGGCTTCCTGCGCGATTTTGGACAGGGCTACACCCTGGAGCGCAAGACCGTGACCGCGCCGGATGGCGGGGGCGATGTGGCAAAGGTTCGTTTCCGGTCGCCCTGATACCGCCGCGTCCCCGGGACCGGCCCGAGGAGCCACGTTGAGCCACGACCTCCAGTCGATCGCCAAAAAGGCCTACCTGCAGTTGGGCGTCAGCCTGCTGGCGTTTGTCATTTTCTGTGTCTGGGAGCTCGCCGAGGTGTTTGTCTACCCAGACCA
>CALBXO010000181.1 GCA_937890335.1 uncultured Pseudomonadota bacterium
AGTGGAGTCGGCCTGGAACCCACTCTACATCGTGCCACTCGGGGTCGACCGCTACCTCAGGTCCTGGGGCATTCCGGCGCAGCGAATCCGCACACTGGCCTGGTGGGACACCACCGCATTGCCCGACGCGGAGCTTGAGGTGACCTTTGTGCCCGCCCAGCACTGGTCGCAGCGCACACCCTTTGACCGCAACCAGAGCCTCTGGGGCGGCTTTGTGATCCGCGCCAGCGGGCAGACAGCCTACTTCGCCGGAGACACCGGCTACTTCGACGGATTCGTCGAAATCGGACGCCGATTCGGGGACATCGACATCGCCATGATCCCCATCGGGGCGTACGATCCCGAGTGGTTCATGTCCCCACAACACATCGGCCCCGAGGATGCCGTTCGCGCCCTGACGGAGGTACGCGGACAACGGATGCTCCCCATTCACTGGGGAACCTACAAGCTCACCGACGAACCTCTGGACGAGCCGCCGCAGCGGCTGGAACGATGGCGCTTGCAACAGGGCTTGAGCACGTCGGCGGTGTCTGCGATTCCGGTCGGAGGGCGCCTGCTCCTTGACGGCGCCGCCTGACCCCGGCAAACCCGGTCCATGGTCGCAGAAGCGAATCCAAACCTCGACGAACGTGTCGCGGAACTCGAGCGCGACAACTGCGCGCTGCGGGCGCAGGTCGAGGCCTTTGAACGAAGCGCGTCCGCGCAGCGCGGGGCCGCGCGCGGTGCCGGCGCGATTGGTATCTGGCTCGTAGCGGGGGTGGAGCTCAACCGCGCGTTCAAGCGGTGGCTCGTCGCCTACCGCAGCAGCGGAACCTTGCCGGTCGATGAGACGGCCGACGTCGCAGGCGCCGTCGTCCGGCGCTTGCTTCGGGTGGGCGCGTTCGGCGCCATGCTGGCCCTCCTGCCCACCGTGATCCTGCTCCACCAGAACTGGCTGATCGCGGGGCAGAACGGCCTGATTGAACAGCAGAATCAATACTACCGGGACCAGAACGCCAAGCTGCAGACCCAGATCGACAACCAGGCGTCCGAGGTGCGCCACGCGCGCCGTACCGAACTACTGGGGGTCGTCTATGGCGTCGTCGATGCCGCGCCGCGTATGCGGGCGGAGGCGGCGCGGGCACTGGTCGCCGTGGAGCGAGCGGACCACAAAGACAGAATCGACCTCAGTGGCGCCAAGCTCGAGCGCGCGCCGCTCGGTGAGGCCCAGTTTGCGTCGGTCGTCCTCCAGGAGGCCGATCTGCGCAAAGCGGACCTGGCCTCTGCCAATCTGGCCGGCGCAAACCTCAGCGAGAGCCGCCTTGGGGGCGCAAACCTCAGCTGGGCCAACCTGGAGGGCGCCGACCTGCTCGACATCGACGCCGACAGCGTCCGGTTCGCCAGCGCGAACATGGGCTCCACCCGGCTCCGTGGCGCACAACTGCGAGGGGCGGTCCTGACCAAAGCCACACTGCGGGGCGCTGACCTCGGCGACGCCGACCTCACGGGCGCCAAGGCCACCGGCGCCGACTTCCGTGAGGCCAACCTCAAGAAAGTCCGGCTCGGCGGGGCAGACCTCCGGGAAGCCCAGCTCGCCGGCGCCAACCTCAAGGGCGCTCGCTACGACGCCAAGACTCGCTGGCCCACGGGCTTTGACCCCGCCGCCGCCGGCGCCCAACAGGAGTAGACATGCCGATCACAGAACGCGTCATTGTCCCAACCAAAAACGAGCTGCCCACGGCGAGCGCGCCACGGATCGCAGCGGTCATTCGCAGCGCCGTGGCGGACCGCGGGCTCTGCCATATCGCCCTCGCCGGCGGCAACACGCCACGCGCGGTCCACGGCGAGCTCGCCCGCATCCCCGACCTGCCCTGGCAGAACGTGCGTTTCTATTTTGGCGATGAGCGCTGCGTTCCCCCGAGCGACCCCGACAGCAACTACCTCATGGCCGCCGAGTCGCTCTTCGCCCCGCTGTCGATTCCGGACAGCCATGTGAACCGCATGGAAGCCGACGCCGACGACCTCGACAACGCCGCGGCGCGCTACGCCGACTGCTTGCCCGAGCGGTTCGACCTCGTCATGCTGGGCATGGGCCCGGACGGCCACACCGCCTCCCTCTTTCCGGGCTTCCCCGCGCTGGAGGACACGCGCAAGTGCGTGGTCGTCGCGGACTCGCCCAAACCGCCGTCGCTGCGCCTCTCTCTGACCCCGCGCACCATCCGCGCCGCCCGCGAGATCTTTGTGCTGGTCTACGGCGCTGACAAGGCGCCCATGGTGCGCGAGGCGCTGGATGGCGAGTTCGACCTGGGCGCTGTCCCCGTGCAGGTTGCCCGCGGTGGAACCTGGTTCCTGGATGAGGCGTCCGCGTCCCTGCTCACGGCGTGACAGGCCCTGGCATCGGTGCTCGGATACGCCGCCTGGAGGCGGTCCAGCGCTCGGGCGAAGTCCGCGTCGCGATCACACCCCACCGCCTGCACGTCGACGTCTGGCCACACGACCTCCCGTGGCCCGCCGCCCTGTCAGCGGGCGTCCTTGAGCGACGGGACGGGTACTGCCACCGGCCCGAGAACGTGGCGTTCGCCGGGCTGATGCTCGCGGAGACCCCGACGCACATCCTGGAGCTTGGTGCGGGAAGCGGCTCGCTTCTGCTGTCCGGAGTCGCCGTCTCCGGCGCACGCGCAACCGCTGTTGAACTGCAGCCTGCAGTCGCTGAGCGCCTCGGCAGAACCTTGCAGGCCCATGAGATCGAAGCAGAGATTCGCGTAGGCGACCTGCGGGACGACGCAGTGCTGGCCGAGATTGCCGACGTTGACCTCGTGGTGGCCAACCCGCCCTTCTACCCCGCCGACTGGGGCCGCCCGAGCAAGGATCCGGAGGTCCACACCTCCACCCACGCGCTCCACGGCGGTGTCGCGGCCTTCCTCACCGCAGCCAGCCGCTTGTTGGGCCCCGGCGGCGTAGCCTGGTTCGTGTATGACGCGGGGCGCGCAGCCGAGCTGGTGGCCGCTGCTGGGGAGGCGGGGTTCGGCATCAGCCGCTGGG
>CALBXO010000182.1 GCA_937890335.1 uncultured Pseudomonadota bacterium
CTCGAACAATTTGTCTCGCCGATCATCCGATCAACCCAACCGGCCACCCCGGTCAGCATCCATCCCCGCGCTCGAGTGAGCTGGACGGTGGGGATGCTACGTGCGTCTTTGATGCCCAGACGGGGCTGCTCGCCTCCAAAACGAAGGGGCGCCGGCGGGAGTATCAGGTCGGCGGTTGGGGGGCTGACGACTTGATGAGATGATTGATGAACTCGGCGAGAAACAGGTCCAGTTCGGCAGCGTCACCGCCGCCGTCTACCCGGAACAAGCTCGACAGTGGCGACGTTTGCAGCACCCAGGCGAGGGTCAAAGGCGAGAAGCCACCGTCCTTGCGAGGCGCATCGCCGAGTGCGCGGTCAAGCGCAACGCCGGCCCCCATGAGCGCCCGTACATCCCGAACGTCACGGACCTCGAGCCGGTTCAGCAGTGTCGTGAGCTTGTTCACCAGGATTTCGTAGGGCGTGTCCACGAGGATGGACTGACCGCCAATGGTCAGTTCTACGGGTGGCTCGAGCCGGTCGCTTACGTCGGCGACGAGGTCCACGACGGTGTCGTTCTTGCCGTCGCTCACCTGGAGCCGGACGAATCTGGGCGACGTGGTTACCCGAGCGACGCTGAGGCCTTCCGCTTCGATCGCGCGGGAGACGGCCTCGGGAAGCTCGTCGAGTTGGTCCCGCCCGGGCCAGAAGAGGTCGAGGTCGTGGGTGATGCGGTGGCCGAGGTGAAACCCCGCGAGCGCAGCACCACCGGTGAGGACCCACCTCGGCCGGACCCGCGTCAGAGTGACGAGGAGACGGTCCTGCAGTGCGCTAAGCGTGCTCTGCGGGGAGGACACCCAGCTCCCTCCACTTGGCAAGGAGCCAACTCCAGAATGGCCGGGACTGACCGAGATGTTTGGTCACCGACGGGAACGCCGTCTCGACCTGTGCTGGCGTCAAGAAGGTGAGGACATCGTCCGGTTTCGCCTGCCGCATCAGTTTTGCGATGAAGTAGGAGCGGACTTCTTGGTCGTCGGAGTTCAGCCGTGCGTGAAACTCCTCCAGGGTCAGGTTGGTGTCCCAGAGGAAGTAGGGCCGGCCGCTTGCGCCGAGGAGGCTCTCTGATGGCGTCGGGTTCAGCATAGCATTCGGTACCATTCTGGTGCTTGTTTGTCGGTGGGACAACCCCCGCGCAGGAAGGCCGGCGGACGCAGCGAGCGCTGGGTCCCGGCGACGTGGCCTCGGCAGGCGGGTCGGCTCGAGTTTCTGCGCAGCCAGGGCGGCGGCCGTGTCGCTCGTGCTGGCCTTCGACAACTTTCGACCCCTGTCCGACAGTTCGACGACATCTTGTCGGCCACCGCCCGGGTAGGTTGAGGCTCCACCACTCCGGAGTCGACCATGCGAAGGGCCCTCCTCCTGTTCGCGGTGCCCCTCACCGTCCTCCTCTCCAGCCCGCTGTTCGCGCAGACCGGCGTCAGCGACGACCGGGTCAGCTTGCCCGAGGGGCCGGGCTCTCTGGAGGGCATCGGCGAGAACGTCGAGGTCGACCCCAATATGGGCCAGATGGCGTACGCCGTGAGCGTCCCGCTGCCGGGCGGGTACCGGGAGATGAGCCCCTCCGTGTCGCTGCGGTACAACTCTGGGGGCGGCGCGTCGGAAGTGGGGATGGGATGGGCGCTGCCCGTGCCCTCCATCGAACGCATGACCGCCAAGGGCCTGCCGACCTACGCCGATGGAGACCGATTCACCGGGCCCGCTGGGGAGTTGGTGCGGGTCAGTGACGGGGAGCCCGCGATCTACCGTGCCCGTTTTGAGGGTGGGTTCGCGCGGTATCTCTGGTACGGCCGGGGCGAGGGCGGCGGTGGCCATTGGGTCGTGGAGCAGCCCGATGGAAAGGTCCACTACTACGGCGCCGACAAGGACGGGGCTGAGGTGGCCGGTGCCCGGCTCACGGGCGACCGTGGCGTCTTCCGCTACCGCCTCGTCGACCAGGTCGACGTCTTTGGACACTACATCCGCTGGGGCTATGCCCGGTTTGGCGCGACGACGCTGCCCACGTCCCTGAGCTGGGTGCACGGCGAGGACGGCGAGCCCAGGTACCGTGTGCGGTTCGAGTACGAGGGTCGCCCTGACTTCGTGTCGGACGCCAAGCCCGGCTTCATCGAGGTCCTGGAGCACCGCCTGCGGCAGATCCGCGTGCTGCACCGGGATGTGCAGCTGAGCCGGTGGCAGCTGACGTACGAGGACCGGGGCGGGGCCGGCATGAGCCGGCTGGCGCAGGTGGAGCGCTTTGGACTTCGGGGCGGGCGCCATCCTGTGGCGTTCACGTTTGCGTACTCGGACAGCGGCCAGAGCGGGCGGCCGTTCCTGGTGGACATGGGCAGCTTTGGCGCCAACCCGCAGTCGGGCAATGTCACGCTGGTGGACCTCAATGGCGACGCGCTCCCCGACTTCCTGGACACGACGGACGTGGGGTCCCACCGGATTGCGCTGAGCCAGTTCCGCGGGCCGCGGCAGCACACGCTTGGCGTGGCCTACCTCAGCGAGGTGGGCACGGGGGTGTCGCACGACCTCTCCGCCGGAAACGTGCAGACGCTCGACGTCGACGGTGACGGGTACTCCGACCTTCTCAACACCGTCACCGGCGAGGTGCTCGAGAACAAGGGCGCCTCGGATTGGACCCGGCGCTACTCCCTGTTTGAGGACGCGGGGGCGCTGCCGGATCTGGAGGGTGACCTGGACCCGGAGGATGGGGACCTGACCTCGATCCGCTTCCTCGACGTGGACAACGACAAGCGCATCGACGTCGTCAAATCCGAGGGCGCGGGCCCGGACAACATCACCCAGGTTTTTCTCAACACCGGCGCGGGATTCTCGGCCATGGACGGGGTGGAGCCGTTGGGATTTGGGTTCGACAGCGACCGGCTCCAGCTCGCGGACATGAATGGGGACGGCCTGCTGGACGCGGTGCGGCTTGGGCCCTCGGTGCTCAGCTACCGCATCAACCTCGGGCACGGGCGGTGGTCGCAGTGGATCCAGATTGACGACATCCCGTTTGAGGCCGAGGGGGACCTGGAGTTCCTCGAACTCGAGGACCTCGACAACGACGGGCTCTCCGACCTGGTGCTCGTGGGTGCCGACGAGGTGCGCTACGCGCTCAGCGAGAACGCCGCGCGCTTTGGGCCGCTTCAGGTGCTGCGCTCTGCGGATGTGGACGGCGGCCTGCCGTTCCGGGACGCCGGCACCACGGTGCTCTTTGCCGACATGAACGCCAGCGGCTCCACCGACATTGTCTGGGTGGATGAGCTGGGGGCGGTCCGCTATGTGGAGCTCTTCGCGGTGCAGCCAAACCTCCTGGCCCGCGTCGACAATGGGATCGGCATGGTCACGCAGGTCACCTACGGCACGGCGTCCGCCGCCTCTGCAGCCGCGAAGATGGCGGGGCAGCCGTGGCGTTGGAGCCTGCCCTATCCGTCCAGCATCATCACGTCCGTGGACACGTTCGACACCCACTCCGACGTGCACCAGGTCACCCGCTACGACTACCGTGACTCCTACTACGACGGGGACGAGAAGGTGCCGCGGGGGTTTGCGCGGGTGACGGTGTCCGAGGCCGGAGACGAGTCCATCGCCGCGGGTCGCACCGACAAAGTCTACGACGTGGGCGACCTGGACCCGTACCGCGCCTCGCTGCTGCTGCGCGAGGTGGTCTTCACCGACGACGTGCCCCTGCGCGAGGTGAACTTCCGGTACGAGGACTGCGACGTCGACGGCGTCGGCGCGACACAGCCGGCCGTCCGGTATATGTGCCAGCGGGAGGTGGAGTCCACGGTCATGGAGGGCGGTCTGCCCGAACAGTGGCGCACCACCCGCGTGGAGCGCACGTTTGACGGTTTTGGCAACCTGACGCTGGAGGCGAGCCTGGGCGTGGTCGCCATCGGCGGCGAGCCCTGCGGGGACGACTGCCGCGGGGACGAGAGCTACAAAGAGGTCAGCTTCGTGCCCACGCCCCCGGGCCGCTGGATTCTCAACCGACCGCAGCGCAGCCTCAGCTACGGCAGGCCCGGCAGCGACCAGTACCGCGAGTCCATCGCGTACTACGACGGCCCTGCGTTTGAGGGGCTGGCCGAGGGGCAGATGGAGCGCGGGGTGGCGCAGCGGGTGTCTGTGCGCGTCCGCGCCGACGAGTACGTCGACGCCATGCGCCTGCGCCACGACGCGCACGGCAACCCCGTGGAGGGCATCCGCGAGACCGGCACTCTGGACGACGATCTCGACCAGCGAATCCGGCAGCACTACGGCGCCGAAGGATTCCAGCTCGCCCGCCTCGAGGTGCGGCTGCGCGACCTGGAGGGACAGCCCTACTCCCTCCAGCAGGAGATCCGCTACGACGAGGTCTGGTCGCAGACTGCGGAGACCACCGACTGGATCCTGGTGTCGTCGGGCGCCGCCCGCACGCCCCGAAACGCCAGCGCGGCGACCTACGACGAGTTTGGGCGCCTGGCCGCAAAGTTCGCCCCGGAGGACGCCCCGGACTCGCCCTCGGAGCGGCTGCGCTGGGAGCTGGGCTCGGCGCGCAGCCGGGTCGTCATCGAGCGCCGCAGCCAGGTCGGCGGACCGTTTGACCGCACGACCGTCCGCTGCTTTGACGGGCTCGGGCGGCAGTACCAGGAGCGCGTGCAGGTCGACGAGGGCGCGTGGCTGGTCAACGGCTACAGCGTGTTCAACCACAGCGGGAAGGTCCGCACGGGTTTTGACCGCTACCAGGGGCAGACCGGCACCTGCGACACCGAGCCCCCTCAGGACCTGCCGCGACAGGAGCTCACGTACGACGCCGCGGGCCGCGTGCTCACGGACACCTGGATCTCGGGCGAGGACCGGTGGTTCAGCCGCAACGAGTACGGCCCGGGCTACGGCGTGGTCTGGGACCACGGCGACACGGACCCCGACAACCCGCACTTCGACACGCCGCGCCGCACCGACCACGACGGCCAGGGGCGCAACACGAGCGTGACGCTGGACATGGGGCAGGGGCAGGTGGCGACCTACCGGTTTGGGTGGGACGAGCTCGGTCGGCTGGCGCAGATCACGGACCCCGACGGCAACGTGAAGCTGCAATCCTACGATATGGCGGACCAGATGGTCGCCGTGGACGACCCGGATCGAGGGCGCACGGTCTACACGCGGGACGCCGCGGGCAACGTCGTGCGCGAGGTCGACGCCAGAGGTGTCGAGACCGTCTCGCAGGTGGACGCCATGGGCCGGCTCGTGCGGCAATGGGACGCGGCGGACCGGGAGGGCACAATGGTGTCCTACCGCTACGACGCCCCCGGCGCGTGCCCCGAACGGCACTGCACGAACCCCGCTGGTCGGCTCGTGGAGGTGGCGTTTCCGCTCGACGGCATGGAGCGGGGTCACGATTGGTACGGCTACGACACCGGCGGAAGCATGGTCGCACACGAACGCCAGCTGGCGGGGCACACCTTCGCCTTCGGCTGGGAGTTCGACCACACGGGCCTGCTCACGCAGCGCTCCTACCCCGACGGCCGTCACTTCGACTTTCGCTTCGATGCCGCCGAGCGACTCATCGCCGTGGACGGTGTGCTGGACGAGACCCGATTCCACGACAACGGTGCCCGCGTGTCCCGGCGTCGGTTCGCCAATGGGGTGGAGCAGGGCTTGGCGTTCGACGGGCGATTCCGTGTGACGCAGCGCGATGTGGTCGGGCCCGGGGGGGCGGACATTCTGGCCTATCGCTACACCTACGACGCGTCGGGCAATGTGTTGCAGCTGGCGGACGACACCGTCAGCGGCGACACCGCCAGCCAGAACGCCGCGTTCACCTACGACGCGCTGTCGCGCCTGTCGACCGCGCAGCTGGACCCTGGCCGTGGGGGCCTTGAGGAGACCATGGCCTACGACTACAACGCGCTCGGTAACATGACCCGGAAGGCGAGCTCCCGTGGCGCGGACAGCCCGGATCACGTGGGCGCCCTGACGTACGGCGGGGAGGCGCCCCACCAGGTGACGGCCGCGGGCGGCCTGACGTTTGCGTACGATGCCACGGGCAATATGACCCGGCGCGGGGACGCGAGCCTGACCTGGGACGCCTGGGGACGCCTGACGGAGGTCGACTCCGGCGGGGACGCGGTGAGCAGCTGGTACGGCCCCGGGTACAACCGCGTGCTGCGCTCGAGCAACGAGGGCGGGACGGTCTTCTACGTGGCCGACGACTACGAGATCCGCGATGGCATCGCCGCCATCGAGATCGAGGCGGATGAGATCGCCTTCGCCCGCCACGAGAGCGCGTCCCTGGCCGCCGAGGTCCTGTCCGACGTGGCCCCGGCAACAGCGCCCGACGGCCAGATCGACGTGGCCGACGCCTGGGTGAGCGAGGCATCCGGCCAGGGCGACCCCGCGACCCACCTGCTCGCCGCGGCCACCGCGCGGCTGTTGCTCGATGAACAGACCACCTGGTTGCACACGGACCACACAGGTTCGGTGGTGGCGACCACGGACGCGGACGGCGACGTGCTTGAGGAGCTGTCCTACTACCCGCACGGGGTGGAGCGGGGCACCGGGCAGGTGGAGACCCACGGCTTCCAGAGCCAGGAGCGCGAGCGCGAGACGGGTCTGGTTCACTTTGGCGCCCGGCAGCTCGACCCGTGGCTCGGCCGCTGGATCTCGGCAGACCCGGCCTTTGCGCTCCTCGATGAGGCGAGCCTGCGCAACGTGGACGAGGAGGTCGGTGCCTACGCGTTCGTCGGCAACAACCCGGCGCGCTACCGGGACGCCAACGGGCAATTCCTCGGCCTCGTGATCCGGGGAGTCGGCGCCGTCGCCGGTGGGGCCGTGGGTGCCTACGACTGGGTCACCGACACCAAGCGCGAGGACGAGATCCTGAACAAGAAGTCCACTCTCGCCACCCATATCGGATGGGGCGTCGCAGGTGTGGCGCTCGGCGCCTTGGATGGATTCTTGAACCCCGGCGTCGGGGTGGGCGCCAACCTGATCGACATTGGGGTGAGCCGCTGGGTGGACGGGGCGCTGGGCCAGGTCTTCGCGGGCCAGAACCTGGTGACCGCCAAGCGGTTGACGCGAACTTTCACCACAGCGGCGCTCTCCATCGGCCTCATCGTGGGCCTGGGTACCCTCACGGGCGGCATCGCGCCAGCGCTCGGGCTCGCGATTACCGGCGCCGCAGCCCTCGGAAAACTGGTCTACTACATCAACGACCACGCAACGCAGGTGGGCAAGGCCAACGACGCGGCGCAGCTCAAGCGCATCGGGTCGGCGGCCCAGGGGAGGCGGCGCGGAAGCACCGTCGCCTCGGTCTCCGCGGGCCAGGCCCCAGAGAGCGCCGTGGCCGCCGACACGGCCGCGGGCTACGACACGGCGCGAGGCGAGGGAGAGACGCCCGACGCGGAGCGAAAGCGCCGCCGCGCCCGCGCCGGCAACAAGCAGGTGCGCCGCCGCTGACGGTACGCGGGCGTCCAGGGTCGGGGGTGTAGCAGCGGGCGCCGATCAGCCAGGCCCGTGCGGGTGTGAGGCCCTCCCGGTACACCCTGCCACTGGGGTCGAGGTGCCCAGGACACGGGCGGAGCCCGGCGGGCACTACACGCGGCGCAGATCCTCGAGGACTTCTTGCATGGAGGGGTAGCGAAGGCTGCGGTCGCGGGCGAGCATTCTGGCCACAACGGCGGTGAGGCCGGCGGGGATACCTGGCCCCTCGAGCGGGGGTGCCTCTCGGCTGACGGCCTGAACGATGACCTCGGTGACGCTTCCAAGGAAAGGGCGACAGCCAGTGTTGAGCTCGTACAGGACGGACCCCAGGGAGTAGATGTCCGCCCCAGCGTCGACCTCCTGGCGGTTCTCAATGACCTCCGGGGCCATGTACCCAGGGGTGCCCGCCGAGAGCAGGTCGCCGCGTCCCGGCTCCATATTCGACACGACGCCAAAGTCCACCAAGCGTGCGAACCACCGCCCGCTCGGGAGGGATTCGAGCATGATGTTGGCCGGCTTGACGTCGCGATGGACGAGGTTGGCAGAGTGGATCTCCAGGAGGCCCTCACCCACCTGTGAGACGATCTCCACGCTGTCACGGGCGGGCAATGAACCGAGCCTGCCAAGGACCGCGTCGAGCGTCTCGCCGCCCGCAAAGTCCATGATGACCGCGCAGGTGCTCTGGCCCAGGTCCAGCAACTCGATGACGCGGACCACATGTGGGCTCGTGAGCCGTGCCAGGGTCTGCACCTCGAGCACGAGCCGTTCTCGCGAGTTCAGCGTGTTGCTCCCCGGCGCGTCCACGACCACGATCTTGGCGGCCAGCACACGCCCCACATCCAGCTGGCGCACCTGGTAGACGGACGCGGAGCCGCCCTCGCCCAGCATGCGCTCCACAAAGTAGCGGCCGCGCAGGGTCGTCCCAATCCAACGATCCAGCCGCCGGGTCGCAGGCTCCCAGCCGCCGTCGGGCTGGAGGACTTTGCAGTGCGGACATCGTTTCTGATTGCCTGCGTGGGCCGTCTGGCAGACCGGGCAGACCGAGGCCACGCCGACATTGCCAGGGTCCGTCGTATGCCCGGCCAGCGCTCGGAGCTGTCCCGGTCCCGACGCCAATTGGATGGTCCGGCGCAAGACCTCAA
The DNA here is from genome assembly GCA_937890335.1 of uncultured Pseudomonadota bacterium. Lineage (GTDB taxonomy): Bacteria > Myxococcota_A > Bradymonadia > Bradymonadales > CALBXO01. The sequence goes on from CALBXO010000182.1 coordinate 8,624, forward strand.
TCTTGGCGACCAGAACATCCGGATCACAGGGCTTGACCAGGTAGTCGTTGGCGCCCGCCGTGATGGCCGACACGGTGTGGGTGGGGCGGCTCGACGAAGTCAGCATCAAGATGGGCAGCGTGGCCGCGTCCCATTGGGTTCGAATCGCGGTGAGGGTTTCGAGTCCGCCCATTCCCGGCATATTGAGATCGAGCACAACGGCGTCGAATGCCGAACTCTGCAGCAAATCGAGGGCTGCTTGCCCGCTCTGGGCGGTCGTCACCTCATAGTGAACGCGGCGAAGGTGCAGACGCAGCAGCGCCAACATCATCTCGTCGTCGTCGACCACCAGGATTCGGCCTCGGGTATCCATCGGGGCCCATCATCGCACGATCCATGCCGACGGCATATAGAGGACCAGGCCACGTCCGTTGGAGGATGCTGCGACGTGTGGCACGATGCTCGGACCATGAGTGCTCCCTACACCACACTGCCCGACGGCGACTACGCCGTAGCCGAGCGCAACGATGCGCACAAACAGGCCTGCGGCGTCTGCCACGGTGACGGATACACGGTCGTGCAGACCGACGTCGGCTATGACGCGGTCCAGGACTGTCCCGACTGCAAGGCGATCGAGACCCGTATCAAACGGTTCAACCGCGCGCGGATTCCGGCGCGGTACCACGCCAAGGATTTTCTGAGCTTCCAGACCTATTTTGACGACGCGCACAGGCAACCCATCGGGAACCTGACCGACGTGAAGTCGCGGCTCTACCGCTATGCGGGCGGGTTCTGGTACGGGGATCGCGGCGTCGTGCTCGCCGGCCCCGTGGGCACGGGGAAGACACACCTGCTGGCCGCCCTCGCGCGCTATATGACGCTCGACAAGGGGCTGAGCGTCCGGTTCATCGAGTTCACCCACCTTCTCGGAGAGCTCAAGGAAGCGTACGAGACGCGGGCGCGGGCGCAGGCCATCATGGACCAACTGGCCGGCGTGCCTGTGCTGCTCATTGATGAGCTCGGCAAGGGGCGCAAGACGCAGTGGCAGCTCGACATCCTCGATGAGCTGATCTCCAAGCGCTACAACGCGTGTCTGAGCACCTTTTTCACCACGAACTACCCCTTTGAGACGGGTCGAAAATACGGCAAACCCAGCGCGTCGATCGACACGAGCTCGCCAGACTTCCGCGCCTCGCTCGAGGCCGAGACTCTCGCAGACCGCGTCGGTGAGCGAATCGTGTCCCGAATCTGCGAGATGGCCGACGTGCTTGAGTTTCGCGACGTGCCCGACCACCGAAGGCGCTGATGGGCAGGAAGGACAGAGGCAGCAAGAAGGGCGACTGGCGGGAAGATGAGACGCCTGCGGCGTTTCACAATCCGTTCGCGGCGCTGGCCGGAAGGACGGCCGATGAGCCTGGGCCACAGGACGTCGTTGAGCCTGTCAGTGTAGAGGTGGACAGCCCCGCGGTCCCCACGCGTGCGGTCGTCCGGCTCGAAAAGAAAGGCCGCGGAGGCAAGCGCGTGACCACGGTCCAGCACCTGGATTTGGACGCCGCGACCCTGGCGACGTGGTGCAAGGAATTGCGAACCCAATTGGGCTGCGGCGGCCAGGTCGAGGACGACACCCTGGTCCTGCACGGAGACCAGCGGGACCGCCTGATCCGTGCACTGGAAGAGCGCGGTGTGCGCCGCGTCACCCGCGGCTGAATCTGTCGCTCGCCGCGGCCGCTCGGAGCGGTGGATGCTGCGATACTGCCGCCGCAGAACCCTATTGAACATAGTTTAAGAGACGTTTAAACACCGGCGATCACGACCTCTCGGTACCTTCCTGGCGAGTAATACCAGCGAGGTGCGTCATGAGGATGTGTGTTTGCGTTGCGATTCTGGTGTGGACGGCCGGGTGTTCGGACCCTGTAGACACGGGCGAGGCGCCGGCACAGCCGGAGTGCCAGGACGACCTCGGTTGTGGCGACGGTCGGTGTGTCGAGGGCGCCTGCGTGGCGACCGCCAACGACGAAGATCCCATTGAGGAGCCGCCCGTGGAGGCGCCCGATGACGACCCAGAGCCGACGCCCGAGCCTCTGGCGGCCTGCTCGCCGTGTGTGGACAACGACGCCTGCGGCGCGCGCGACGACGCCTGCACGCCTCTGAGCGACGGAAGCTTCTGCACCGTCGCATGCGAGACACAGGGCGACTGCGGCCCAGGCTTCACCTGCCAGCGCGCCACGACCCGTTCCGAGCCGCAATGCCTGCCCGCGGCCGGGACGTGTCTTGGATGTCTGGTGAGGGACCCGGTTTGCGAGGCCGACTGGGCGTGCAACGGCGCGACTGGCGTGTGCGAACCGCCCGTGGGCGACTGTGGAACGCCGCCGCAATGCCCACCGTCCACGCCGGTGTTCAACGCTTCCACCTGCACCTGCGTTGGGTGTCTGGGCGACGCCGACTGCGGCGACGACGGGGTCTGCACGGCCGACAACCGCTGCGTCCAGGGCGGCGGGTCCTGCACCACCGCGCAGGACTGCACCGCGCCGGCGGTGCAGTGCGACATGGGCGTCTGCGTCGAGTGCACCTCTGGGCTCGAGTGCACCATCAGCGGCACGGGCGATCGCTGCATCGCTGGCGTCTGCGCCAGCTGTGACTGCGAGGAGGGGCAGGTCTGTGGCCCTGACGGTGACTGCCTGGACGAGCTGCGGTGCGAGTCGGACGCGGACTGTGGCCAGGGGCGGCTGGCGCCGGGGAGGTGCCACACGGACGGCACTTGCTACGAGGCCGGCGCGTGCGGCGAGTCGGACCTGTTCCGGTCTGAGTGCAACCCGGGACTGACCTGCGTGCAGGTGTTCAACGGCGCCTTCTCCGTCTGCGAAGGCTGTCAGCCCGGCGGCGACGACTGCAAGGAGGGCGAGTCCTGCATTCAGAGCTTTGACAACCAAAACCAGATGGTCTGCTCAGGCCTGAACCTATGAGGTCTTCCATGCGTATTGCCATTGTGTTCGGAGTGGCTCTCGGCCTGCTCTCCGGATGTGACGATGACGGCGGCAAGGGCCAGATCCGTCTGTTTGAGCGTGGCGAGTTGGTTGCGTCACCGTCGTCGTTGACGTTTGGCGCCGCGAGCCCCGGTAGCCCGCAGACGTTGATCGTCCGGGCGACGAATGTGGGTGACGGTCCGCTCGGCGATCTTCGGTTTGAGATTGTGCCCTCCGGGCCGTTTTCCCTGGGCGCCGACGCCCCCGCTCCAGGTGCGGGCGTCGCTGCGGGTGCTTCGGTGGCGATCCCGGTGGTCTACGCGCCCACGGACGAGAGCGCGGACCACGGGACGCTGCGCGTCGTCGCCAGCGGGCAGGAGGTGCTCGTGCCCCTGACGAGCGTCCCGCCGCGGCGCGATCTCCAGTGCCAGCCCGACCCCCTGCAGGTTCGGGTGGGCGCTGCGGAGACGCCAGGTTCGGCGACCCTCGAGCTGCTCAACATCGGCACGCTCCCGGCGGAGATCGTAGGCGCGGAGGTGACCTTGAACAACTTCACGGTTGCCCTGTCGCCGGGGAGCATCGAGCCGGGGGAGGCCCTGAACATCGACGTGGAATTCACCGCCGTGCGACCCGGACGTGAGGACGCACAGGTGGTGGTGGCGCTCGCCACCGGCGAGAGCGTGCGCTGCCCGGTGGTGGGCCTGTGGCCCGTGCCGGCGATCGACGTTTCGCCGGCGCGCTTGGATTTTGGCGTCGCGCAGCCGGGTGTGGCCGTGGACAAGGAACTGCGGGTGCGCAATGTCGGCGACGCGCAGCTCCAGGTCCTGGCGGTGGCGCTGGATGCGGGGTCCTCCCCTGCGTTCTCGCTCGCAGAGGTCGATCCCTTTACGCTCGGTCCCGACGAGTCCAAGGCGCTGACAGTGACCTGTACGTTGGACGACGAGCCCGCCAACGGTCGGGTGCTCATCGCGAGCAACGACCCGCTTGTCGGCGATCTGGGCATTCCAGTTTTGTGCCGCCGCGGCGTCCCGCATCTTGTGCTCACGCCGGGACAGATCGCGTACGGAAATGTAGAGCCTGGGCTCGCCGTGAACCGGCGGGTGACGCTGGCCAACGATGGCGTCGAGGTACTGGACATCTGGTCGTCGAACATCGTGGGTGACGGCGTTTTCACGGTGGGTGGGGTGCCTGAGCGGCTCGCGCCAGGTGAGGAGCTTGAGCTCGTCCTGACCTTTGCTCCCACCGAGGTGGCGGCCTACGAGGCGGCGTTTGTGATCGAGACCTCGGACCCCGCGGCCCCCGTGGCCGACGTGACGTTGACCGGCAGTGGGTCCGCGGCCGCTCCTTGCGCGGTTCGGATCGCGCCGGACTCCATCCACTTTGGCTCGGTGGCGACGGGCCGGCGGCGGTTCCGCACGGCCACGATGCGCAACGCGGGGGGCGGGACCTGCGTCTACCGGGGCGCGTCTGTGGGCGGAATTGGAGCGGGCTATGAGATCGAAACCGAACCCGCAACCGGGACCCGGTTTGCGCCGGGGGAGACCGTGGAGATCGAGGTCGCTTTCACCGCTCCAGCGCCGTCCCCCTTCCCATCGGGCGCCACGCTGCGGGTGAACGTCGTGGACCCGGACGACCCCAACGAGGCCGTGCTGTGCAACCTCGGCATCGATTGCCAGGGCCCAAACCCCGACCCGCTGGCGTGCATCCAGCCGCCCGCCTGCGGCATCGGCCTGCAAGCCGTGGTCGGCACGTCGGGCCTCCAGGTGGTGCCGCCAGAGGTAGACTTTGGGCTCGTGACACTCGGCTGCGCCAGCCAGGCACGGACGGTCTCAGTCTACGACACGGGCACCTCTCCGATGGAGCTGACCGGGCTGCGTTTTGACGACAGCCCGGGCTGCGAGCGCTTCGCTCTGCGCGGCGTGCCGACGCTGCCTGCCACTGTGCCCCCGAGGCAGCCCGTGGGCATCCAGATCGTGTACACGCCAACCGCGGTCGCGGTGGACACGTGCAACCTGCTCATTGAGACCGACGCCACCGAGGGCGAGTCCGCCGCGGTCGTGCCGCTGCGCGGCGAGGGGACGACGACGGACGAGCAGACAGATGACTTCGTCCAGAGCACGGCGCGCGCGGTGGACGTTCTCTTTCTCATCGATCCTTCCGGCAGCATGGGCGCGGAGCGGCAGAACGTCGCGGACAACCTGACCCGGTTCCTGGAGACGGCGGAGATCCTCGAGTCGGACTTCCAGATCGCCGTAGGTCATCTTGGCGCCGATGAGCTGATGTTCCAGGGCAACCCGTACGCGATGGGCCAGATGCTGGGGGATCCGGCGGTGCTGACGCCGGACACACCGGATGTTCTGAGCGCGTTCCAGGCGCGGGTGCTCCTCGAGCCGGGCGGCGGCGACGAGGCTGGCCTCGCCGCGATGCACAGGGCGCTGTCTGCGCCGCTGACGGACGGACCCAACGCGGGCTTCCTGCGACGCGACGCCGACCTGGAGGTCGTCATCGTGTCCGATGAGGAAGACCAGAGCGCGGCGCCGCCGGCTTTCTACGTCGATTTTGTCCGCTCCCTCAAGGGCTTCCGCGCGGACAATGTACGTGTGTCGGTGATCGTGGGGGCCGACGACGACGGGGTTCCTGACAACTGCCGCTCCGCGAACGGGAGCGCGGATGCCGGGCGCCGCTACGGCGTTGTGGCAGACGCGACCGGCGGCGCCGTGGGGTCGATCTGCGCGGCAGACTTTGGTCCCTACCTCGAGGCGGTGGGCAGCCGCGCGTTTGGGCTGCGAGACACCTTTCAACTCAGCCGCCAGGCCGAACCGGACTCGGTCGTGGTTCGGGTGGAAGGCGCCCTGGTCCAGGGGTGGTCCTACCGACCGGACTCCAACACGGTGGCCTTTGCGCCGGACTCCATCCCGCCGGATGGAGCCGCGATCTCCGTGCGCTACCTGGCCTTCTGTTTCCGGTAGTGGGGCCGGTCAGCGGCAGAGGGTGCTGCCGTTGTAATTGATCCAGAAGAGGACAATCTCGGAGCTCTCCCCGTCGATCTCGTCGAGCGCCGCAGCGCCCACCAACTGCGTACGCGGGTCCGTGGTGAGGTCGAGCCCGAATTTGGGAACCGTGACGCCTTCGGCCAGGGCCTCCACGGACTCGATGCCACCATCACCTTCGGCGAAGCTGCCCGTGCGCAGCCGCTGCGACTGTCCGTCAAAATGGAGGACGCCGACGCGGGAGTCCCCCGCGAGCGCCACGTTGACCAGCTCGTCGATGGCGGCGCCCTCTCGGCTGATCTGGAAGCCCGGTGGCACGATCTGTCCACCCATCTCAAGTGTGAGCACATGCACGTGGTCCAGGCCGGTCTGGTCCTGGTAGGCGATGGCCCAGCCATTGTCGGTCGCGGTGACGGCGGGATGTACCTGGCGGGCGTCGTCGAACTGGATGTCTACCCGGCCCTCAAAACCTGGCTCCGTGCCGTCGTAGCCCCGCCACGCGATTGACTTCGCGTCGGTCGTCTCCTCGGCCCACAGCACAATGGTGCGGTCGTCGCGGGTGGCGACCGCCACCGGGCCGATGTCTGCGGCGGCTGCGACGGCGAAGTGCGTTGGGCTCTGCCCAATGGCCTTGAGGTCCAGGCGCACGCAGGCCGCGCCCCCGACGCAGTCCGCCGAGGTGTCCACCCACGCCGTCACTCGCCGCCCGGCGTGGCCGTCGGTGGCGGGGTACAGAAGCTCGCGCAACCCGCCTCGCCCGATCTCCCGCTGGTCGTCCACCGCGCCGCCCGAGCGCAGGCGGACCTCGTAGAGGATGCTTGTCTGCGAGCGCTCCACATAGGTCAGCCAGAATGACTCTCCATCGGAGGCAACCTGAGGCCATTGCGCTACGGCGGCGTCGTCGTCCAGGAGCAGTGTGCTCGCGGGTGTCTGGTTCTCCAGGCTCGGGCCGAGAACCCGGTACCGAACCCGCGCGCTGGTGTCGACACTGTTGTCCGACAGGGAGCTGTTGGACTCTGCCCACGCGACGGCGGTGTCCCCGGTGGGCGACACCGCGAGGGAGGGGCGGCCCTGATAGTTCCGGTTTTCGCTGGCGGCGACCTTGAACAGGAAGTCCGCCGTACAGCAGTTTTCGTCGACGCTGTTGTCACAGTCGTTGTCCAGCTGGTCACACACGCCGTCGAGTTTGTGTGTGTACGCACCGGCGCTCACGCGTTCGTACAGCGCCTCATTGCAGGATTGCTCCCCGCAGGAGGTGGCCGCTCCAGAACAAACGCCGACAGCGTCGGGGCAGGGGCCCTGTCCAGGGTAGGTCTCGTCGAGGAGTCCGTCGCAGTCGTTGTCCCGCCCATCGCAGACCTCCTCGGCGCGCATGCATTCGCAGCCGTCACCGTCGGGGGCGCGGTCCAGGTCGGCGTTGACGTCCACGAAGCTGCCGACGCAAGCGTAGAGACAGCGCCCGTCCAGACAGCTGCGCAGCTGCGCCCCGGCCACGTCGCTGCAGGTCGCTCGTTGCTCTGGCGAACACTCCACAGGGTCGGGGACATCTGGGACGTCGGGTGTGTCCCCTGGCGTGTCGCCGGTCTCGGCCTGCACGTCGTCGCCGGCGTCAGCCTGGCCATTGGGAGGTGTGTACCCGCCAAGATCAGTGCCGAGGCTGCAGCCCTGGAGCAGGACGAGCATCGCGAGGCTCGGCAAGGCACAGCGGGTCTTGTTTCGGTGCGGCACAGCGATCCCTACTCGTCCGAAGCGACTTCCACGTACCCGTCGCGCAGGGCCGTCACCCGACGGCCGGCCACCGCGCGGCGCAGCTCGCCGAGCGGACGTCCCAGCCAGAACCGGCGCTCCGATTCGCCCGCGCCGCTGGCGACGCTGCGAAGCGGTCGAAGCGGTGCGGCGCGGTTTGCCGCCAGCTCACCCACGGGGACCCCGGTCACGCCGGCCAGCGCGGCCAGGCGCGCCGTATGATCGATGTGGCGTGGCGTATCGACGGTGATGCGGTCCGGCCAGAAAACGATCTGTCCATCCGGCTGCACCACAGCGGCTCCCGCAGGTACCAGGAGGTGGTCGACCACGGCGTCCGCCAGCGCGTTGAACGCTTCGTCCGCGGTGCTCTCCACCAGGTAGGTCGGGGGTCGCACGGGTACGTAGAGGTGGTTGGCTGTGTCCACGACCAGTGCGGCAAGACCCAGGTGTACGGCGAAGGCGGCGCTCTCCTGAAGGAGGATCGCCAGGCTCTCGCGCCCCACCGGGTGTTTGCGCGGCAGGCCGCCGAGGAGGTCGCAGACGAGCAGCCGGTAGGTCGTGATGATGGACTCGAGCAGTCCGATCTCCGCGTCCAGCGACTCGCGCTGGTCCTCGGGGCGCGGATAGCCGCAGCAGATGTCGTTGTCGCCGACGTCGCCGGGGTGTGCGAGCCAGGTTGGGGCCGGGCGTGCAGTGCGACGATGCGAACGCCTGCGGCCGCGGCTCTCCGGAGCCATGGGAGCCGGCAGGTCTTCGGTCTCGTCCAGGAACCGCCACCACGGTGTCTGCGTCTCGGCAGTGCCGCGCTCGACGAGACCCTTGACCTCCTCGAGCCACGCGCGACTCAGGCCAAACGCCTGGTTCTGCGCCTGGTCCAGTTGCGCGGGTCCCACGCCGAGAACCCAGCGGCTGAGCAGCGCTCGGCTCCACGCGGTCGGCCTGTCGTCCAGAATCCTTGCTCCGGCGGATCCCAGCGACAGCGAGCCGTCGGCTCGGGTGGCCAGCACGCCACCGGCGACACCGGCTGCGACGAGGCTGTTCCAGGTCTTCTCGGACTCCGTTCCGACATCGTCGGACAACACAGCGAGCTGTGAAAGGGCCTCCTGGGCCAGCTCACCGGATGGCTCAATCGGGAGCTTGCTGGCCTCCAGAATGCACGCCAGGGCCTTGAGCCGGTCCACGGGCTCGGGCGCGGGCCCGACGGGACTGGGCCGGGCGTCGGGTGTCCAGCCGCCGCACTCGACCAGCATGGAGCCAATCGCCTCCTGTTGCATCTCGCGACCGAGGCGCCAGATCGCCGCGCGCACCTCCTCGGGCAGGACGATCAGCGGGTCTGCCTCCTCGTGGTTGATCGTGCAGTCCGGGTCGCCGCAGTCGGCCGGCGGCGTGTACTCAAACAGGAGCCCATAGTTGAACAGGTCCAGCTCGACGGCCTTCTCCTGTGCCTGTTGGCCACGGCCCGCGAATGGGCGCAATTTGTCGTCGCCCCACGCGTAGCTGAACAGCTCCTGGCGGTGACAGACGCCGGACCACTCCAGCACGATCTGAAGGGTGAAGAGGTGCTCGTTCCAGTCCGGGTCATAGAGCAGCTGGCCGAGCCACTCCCGGTCGGCGAGCTTGGCGGCCAGATCCAGCGCCTCCTCAAGGAAGTCGTCACCCTTGGGCAGCCCCCATCGCTCGCGCATCGCGGCCACCGCCTCGGCACCCGCATTTCCCAGCAGCAGCGGGAGGCCGAGCCGGTAGATGGGCACGGTGCGCGCGCAGAGCACTGCGATCTCGAGCGGCATCATCCATCCGGTCTGTTTGACCCGCCCGCGCGTTTGCGCGGTCCAGGAGTAGACGAGGCCGCGCTCCGCGAGAGCCCGCCGCGCACCCCGATCCTCTGGATACAGGGACATGGGCGTGCCGTACTCCTGCATCATGTCCACGAGCAGCGTTCGGACCGGCCGAGTCTTGGGAAGCCCCTCAACCACGGCGTCAAATCGCGTCAGGTCGCTGAGGATGTGCCGGTGCAGGGCCACCGGTTCTGGGGTGGGAGACGCCCAATGGCCAGCGATCTGCTCCCGGCGTGCCAGCGGTTGGCTGCGCAGGAGCTCGAGCAGTGAAGGGCTATGGACAATCTCCATGGCGACGGTGCTCAGTAGCCTGAGCCTCCTTTCCCGCCTGTGACGATGGCGACGGAGGAGGACGCGCCGACGCGGCTGGCGCCCGCTTGCAGCATGTTCACGGCGTCCTGGTACGATCGGACGCCGCCGGAGGCTTTGACACCGAGCTCGGGCCCGACCACGGCGCGCATCATCTGGATGTCCTCCACCGTGGCACCGCCGGGCCCAAAGCCCGTGGAGGTCTTCACAAACGTCGCACCGGCGACCTTGCTGAGCGCGCAGGCGATGGTCTTCTGCTCAAGCGTGAGCATGCCGACCTCCAGGATGACCTTGACGACCTTCCCGGACGCGGCCTGGACGACCTTGCGGATGTCGTCGGTCACCAGGCCATAGTCGCGGCTGCGCAGCGCGCCGATGTTGAGCACCATGTCGATCTCCGTGGCCCCACAGCGAATCGCCTCGCGCGTTTCAAAGGCCTTGGCGCCCGGCGTGCCGGCCCCGAGAGGGAAACCAACCACCGCACAGACCGCCACATCGGAGCCCTTGAGGTAGCTTGCGGCCAGGCGAACATTGGTGCTGTTGACGCAGACGGAGAAGAAACGGTGCTTGAGGGCCTCCTTGCACAGGCGCTCGATGTCCTCGCGGGTGGTCTCCGGCTTGAGCAGCGTGTGATCGATGTACCGCGCCATGCCCGCCGCGTCCGGAATGTTGCCCGGGGCGTTCCATTGGCTGGTCCCGTTCATCGGGTTCAGGCCGCAGCCCTCACAGGCAGACAGCGGGAGAACGCAGGTGGAGCAATTGTCGTGGTGAGACGGGCGGCCGTCCGCGCGCCGCGCAGGCTCGTCTTGCCCTTGCAGGCGTCCGCGGACGCGGTTCGCGATCGCATCGACCAGCAGCTCCAGATCGCGTTCGCTGATGTCCGTCATGGGGCCCCGTCTCCTTGGTAGCGCGCGTGCGCGGGAGACCGACACATTCGCCACGCCGCCCCAGAAGTCAAGCTTCAGGATGCTCGGGGGAAGGGGGCGATTGCGTGTTCTACGTCGTCTGTGACGGTGTTGGTGGGCGCTTTGCCTTGAGGCTCGCCAGGAAGATGCCGGCCAGCAGAATGGCGGCTCCGAGCAGCTTGGTTCCCGTGGGTCGCTCATCAAACACCATCCAGGCCAGCGCCCCGGAGCCGAGGGGCTCGGCGAGGATGACCAGGGCCACCACCGGGGCGCTGACGTGTTTGAGGGCCCAGACGAGGCTGTTGTGGCCCACCAACTGCGGTATCAGCGCGATGAGGAAGAACCAGCCCCATGTGGCGGGCTCAAAACCGGTCAAAGGGGCTCCGGTCAGCAGGACTGCGGGCAGCAGGAGCATCGCGGAGGTGGCGTTGGTGGCCGTGGCGTAGACGTCGAGGGGAACGCGGCGCCGCGCGACGCGACCGGCGAGGAGATAGCAGGAGCCAGCGGCGGCGCCGAGAAGGGCCAGGCCATTCCCCAACAGCGACGTGCTTGGACCAGTGGCCAGGTCGTCATAGCCGACCACGAGGGAGCCTGAGACGGCCAGCAGGATGCCGGCCCAGAGGCGCCACGTCACACGGTCCTTGGTGACAAACGGGGCGAGCACACCGACGAAGATGGGGTTCATCGTGACGAAGAGCACGGACGACGCGACGGTGGTGTACTCGAGGCTGGTCATCCACGACCAGAAGTGCAGGCCCAGAAAGATGCCGCCGAGTGCGCATACGACGGCGTCGCGACGCGTCAGCGTCGGCCAGGGTGTACGTCTGAGGTAGCGGCCACCTACGACGATGGCGCCCATCATCGAGGCGGCGAACAGGGACCGCCACAGGGCGGTGGAGACACCTGGCGCGTCGGCCATGCGGATGAAGATGGCGGACGCGCTGATGGCGCTGACGCCCGCGAGCAGCACCGTCGACAGAAGGAGGCGCCCCGGTGGCTCGGTGGCTACCTGCACGCGGCGCCGTTCTCCAGTTGAAACTCGGCGAGCAGTGGCGTGGAGCCCCGGAAGTCACTGCGTCCACCGACGAGCAGTCCGCCGTCACAGCCGGGCCGCCAGGCGGCGTCGTTGATGGACGTGGAGGTCTGCCCGAGCCAGGGGGCCTGGTCAAAGGAGGGGATCGACACGTCGGTCCACTGGCAATCTCCGAATGGGCTGACACAGTCGTCGAGGTCGTGGCGGTACTCGATGAGCGTCGCGGTCAACGGTGTGCGTCCGGCTTGCCCGTACACCAGCGCCCGGCGCCCACCCTGTTGAAAGGACATGCCCCAGATGCCATAGCGCGAGAAGCGTGCTGCGTCGCCGTAGGGCTCGATCAGCCCGCGCGCAAACCGGTACATGGCGCGGCCTGAGTCGCTGATGAGGTAGGCGTAGGCGCCGGAAGGGTGCGCGGCCAGGTGGTGGGTGTTGCCGAGGTTGTTGTTGCCCAGGTCGCGCCCGTGCCGCCAGGCTCCGTTCCACAGGAGGACATCCGCGCCGTTGATGCCGCAACTGACGAGAATCGCGGGGTCGCCAAACTCGTCCTGCACATGGGCGATGTCCGTGCAGCCGGCGCTCGCGACCTCACTGACCACGTCCTGTGTGAAATCACCGGCCTCCACATCGAGCCAGCGCAACGTCGCCGGCGAGGCACGGTCGTCGTGACGGGACAGGAACGTAGGTAGGCCGCCGTCGGACGGGAACGCGATGGCCTCGAAAGGGTTCGCCCGCGTGGCGTCTTCGAGTTGGGTGAACGCGCCGTCTCGCCAGAGGAAGACCACGCCCTCGAGCTCCTGGTTGTCCTCGGTGCGGTAGCCGCACAGGAGGGCGTAGGACCCGTCGGGGGCGAACTCCAGGTCCGTGAACCGGTGGAAGCCGCGGGCGGGGGACAGTTCAAACGAGACCATCTCCTGGGACGCCCAGTCGTAACGGTGGACCGTGTCGTAGTTCTCGGCGTAGAGGGCGTAGCTGCCGTCGGGGTGGAACCGCGCAACCCGGCCCACACCCTGCCCCGTTGCCCGCTGCGCGGTGTAGCGATAGACGCCGCGTGGGTGGGGGTCGAGAGGCACGTCGGGCTCTACATCGGGCTCGATGTCGGGCTCGATGTCGGGCTCGATGTCGGGCGCTACGTCGGGGGGCGTGTCCGGAAGATCCATGGGCAGGTCCATGGGGACGTCCTCCGGCACGTCCGGCCCATCGGGGTCGACGTCGCGCGCATCGGGCTCCGGTGCGTCGGGTTCGGGTTCTGGGGTGTCGCGCTCGGACGTGTCAGGTTCCCCGGTGTCGGGCGGCGATACGTCGGGCTCGGAGAGGTCGGGTGCCATGTCGGGCGCGGCGTCAGGGCCTGCGTCGGGGGACCCGGGGGTCCCACAGATGCCATCGAGGCACAGCTCCCCCGCAAAACAATCGTCCCGGTCGACGCAGTCGCGCTCGAGGTCCGACGCCGGGATGCATCTCTGCGACTCGCCGTCGCACAGATGGCCCGCCGGGCAATCCCCGTTTCGCGCGCAATAGTCCGGGACCTCGTCGCAGATGCCGCCGTTGCAGAAGAACCGGAAGGGGCAGTCGTCGTCGCCCCGGCAGGTCAGGGGTCCGCACACGCCGTCGTCGCAGGCTTCACCCGTCGGACAAGGCGCGCCGTCGTCGCAGCCCGTCGAGCTCGAAGGGGTCCCGCCGGCGCAACCGACGAGGAGGACCAGGCCCAAAATGGAGAGCGGACGAAACATCGCGACAAGATAGCCGCTCCCAACGCAGGACGCGAAATCGGGGCGCATCTTGGCGCGCCGGATCCCATGGACTCGCACAGGCGCTGCGCTGGTGCCGGTGTAGGGCCGGGCCGCTGGCCGCTGCTCACCCCGCATTGGGCGAGGAGTCCGCGCCGCAGTTTGCGATTTCCGTCGCTGGGGTCGAAACTGGCCGCATGAAAAGAGCTTTCATCGCTTGCCTCGTCGCCGTGGCTTTTGGGTCCGTTGGGTGCGACGCCGACAAACCGGCATCTCCCCCAAACACCGCTGCCCCGTCCGCCGCACCCAGCGCAACCCCAGCCGCCGCGCCGGCTGCCGCTCCGGTCAAACCCCCAGCCCCTGTCACGCCCGATGGCGCCGCGCTTTTCAAGAAGGCCGAGGGCCTGCTGCACAGCAAGGGCGTCGATCTGGCGGGAGCCGCCGCCGCCTACACAGAGGCCTGCGATGCGGGGTTCGGCCGCGGATGTGCGGCCCTGGGTCTGCTCGTGCAGGACGGCCGCGGTGTGGAGCGCGACATCCAGCGGGCGACCCAATTGTACGACAAGGCCTGCCAGGCGGGCGCCGGTGTGGGCTGCTTCAACCTCGGATTGATGGCCCTGTCAGGCAACGGCGTGGCCCGCGACACGGCCGCGGCGGATGGCCAGTTTGCCCGTGCGCACACGGTCTACACAAAGGCGTGCGACAGCGGTGACGGCGGGGCGTGCCTGAACCTGGCGTTCCTGTATGAGCAGGGTTTTGGCGTCGACAAAGACGTGGGCAAGGCCAAAGCGCTGGACGACAAGGGGTGCGCCGCCGGCGAGCAAGACGCGTGCGCATCGGCCGGATTGCTGGCACTGCAGGGCGGCGACAAGGCCGGAATCACGGCCATCGAGGCCAGCTGCAAGAAGAACAGCCCCGTCGGATGCCGCATCCTCGCCCAGATCTGGTTCCGCGGGGCCCACGAGGTGGAGAAGGACGTGGATGGTGCGCTGGAGGCAGCCAAGCGCGGCTGCCAGCTCGGGGAGCGCAGCGCGTGCTCTTTCCTCGGCGCCCTGCTGGCCCAGGCCAACGGCCCGGTGGCCCAGGTCCGCCCCCTGCTCGAGCGCGCCTGCCTCCTCGGCGACAGCGGCGCGTGCCTGGCCTACGCCTCCTCCCACAAGGGCGCCCCGACCGTGGCGGGCGTCTGGATTCTGCGGGCCTGCGACATCGGCGACCCAGAGGGCTGCCTCTACGCCGCCGGCCTGCCGACCGCCACCCCCGAACAGTCCGCAGACCGCATCGCCCGCGCCTGCCAGATGCACTTCCCACGGGCCTGCGGTCAGATGGTAGAAGCGGGCCGCCCCCTCCCCATGCTCCCGCGCGACGCCACGACGATGAAGAAGACCCTGTGCGACGACGGCCTCCAGGCCGCCTGCGCTCGCTGAGGCGACCCGCGATCCGGGATCGTTCGTCAGAACAGAGGGTTCGATGTCTGTCAGGTAAGCTCGACGCCGAGGGCGCGGGCCAGGCCGGTGGCGCCGCCGCCGTTGATGACCCGCTCAAAGCCCTGGCCCTTGAGCGTGGAGGTGGCGCTGCCGCTGCGGGCGCCGCTGCGGCAGTAGGCGATGACCGGGCGCGTTGTGGCGCCGATCACGGCGGCGGCCCTGTGAATCTCGGGCAATGGGATGTTGATCGCGCCGGGGATGTGACCGGAGTCGTACTCGGCGGGGCTGCGCACATCCAGGTAGAGGACGTCGGCCTCGGCGGCCATGGCGGTGAGGTCATCGGAGCTCGGGCCGCCGGACAGGGCGCCCATCAATGTGGAAAAGAAACCTTTCATGGTGGTGGGTCCGTAGGCTGGATCTGTGAGCGGTGGTTCAGCAATCTCGCAGCTCGAGGTCACCGTTGGAGTCGGGGCGGAAGACGTTCAGGGGCACCTTGAAGAACTGCGGGAGGTGACCGCCGTCCACGTTGACCTGCACGCTCTGGAACAAGAGCCGTGGCGCCGACAGGCCGGCGTCCCGCTCGCGACGCCAGGCGACGAAGTCTTCGCGGCTGCGATCTGCGGGAAGCTGGACGTTGTGGCGGCGCTGGGCGTCGATGGTGGTCTCCCAGGCGAGCGGACGGCCGCCGGGTTGGTAGTCATGGCCGACAAAGATGCGTAGCTCCGGCGGCAATTCGTACAGGCGTTGGATGCTGTCGTAGAGGTCCTCGGCGCTGCCTGCGGGGAAGTCGCAGCGACCCGTTCCCTGGTCTGGCATGAACAGGGTGTCGCCGGTGAAGAGCGCGTCGCCGAAAAGGTAGCTCGCGCAGGCCGGTGTGTGACCGGGCGTGGGAAGCGCCTCAAAGCGCAGTGTGCCGGCGACCGTGACCTGGTTGTCCTCGAGCAGCACGTCGAATTGACGGCCATCCGTGGGGAAGTCATCCGGCAGCGCGAAGACCTTCTTGAAGGCCTCCTGCACGACGGTGATTCGGGCGCCAACGGCCAGCTTCGCGTGCGGGAACCGATCCTTGATGTGCTGCGCCCCGCTGAGATGGTCGGCGTGTGCGTGGGTCTCAAGTATGTAGTGGAGCCGGAGGTTCTGCGCCTCCACGTAGGCGATGACGGTGTCTGCTGACTCGGTCCAGATCTTGGAGCCGACCGGGTCGTAGTCGAGCACCGGGTCGATGACAACGGCGTCCCGGGTTGCGGCGTCGTACACGACGTACGTCAGTGTGGAGGTGCGGGTGTCGTAGAAAGCCTTGATGTCCATGGTCCCTCCTGGGCTCAGCACGCCGTGGTTCGACCCGCCGTTCCCACTCTATCGCACGGTGTATGCCACGTCCTGGATCCCGTGGCATTCGACCTCGGGCGCGTCAGGTTTCGCGCGGTGATTCAGCGCGGTGCGACGTTGTTGCGACAATTCCCGTGCGACGCCTATTGCACCGTCACGGTCATCGAGTAGCCGGTGCCGTTGCCGCCGGCTCCAAACACTTGAATCTGGATCGGTCCGCCCAGGATGGATGGCCAGGAGACGGTCTCGGAGTTGCCGTTGGTGTCAGACCGCGCGGTCTCGATCTGAAGGTTCGGGTCGTAGATCGTCATCCCGAGGTTATGCTCATCATGATCAAAAGAGATGGTCGCGGTCACAGTTTGGAACGGTTGGGTGTCCACCTGGAACCAGTCCACGTCCTCTGGGCACAGCGTGAGTGACTCAAAGCTGCCGGGGCGGATCCGGGTCGCCGCGCCACGGCTCTCGTTGGGCTCGTTGTCGTCAGGGCCACAGCTGGAGACACCGGCATAGAAGAAGCCGAGCGCGTAGGGGACCGGGTCCTGCGTGGCCTCGCGGACGAAGGTGCGGACAAGAAACACCGTCTCCTCGTTGCCAGACTCAAGCAGGAGCCTCTCGGCGTCCCCCGGACCGTAGGACGCCGCGTACGCGCCCCCGTTTTGACGGAACGCTTCGATCTCCAGGTTCCCAATCCGGCTGTCGAAGAGCGCCTGCACGAGCAGCGTTGCCCGCCGCGGTACCGTGACGCGAAACCAGTCCTCGTCGGCCCCGCACAGACTCAACGCCTCCCACTCGACGTCCTCAGCCACGGGGGTCGCGTCGATCACGGAGTTGTTGGGCT
>CALBXO010000183.1 GCA_937890335.1 uncultured Pseudomonadota bacterium
AAAAACGCCTACCAACGCGCCGACCATCGCCACACCTCCCGGCGCTCCATGGGAGCACCAATCCACAAGCGGACACTCCCGCCTCGCTCGACGAGCGGGGTGGACTGCCCACACAATCCTGTGTTGTGGGGGACGATAGGACCGCGCCGCGAAAGCAGTCAACGAGGTCACGATTACGTCGCGACGCACGGACTGACGAAGTTATCGGAACGGCACCCTGAGAACCCCGAGTGCGCTCGGGCTGCCATGGTTGCCCCGTCGCCGTTGACACACCGTCCCGGGAGATTGTGACGCATCCTATCGGCATCATTCTGGCCCTGGCCCTCGCCGCCTGCGGACCCATGGACGCGAGTTCTCCGGCGGGCGACGCTGAGGCCAACGCCGCAGACGCGGCCGACGCCGGCCGGGATCAATCCATGTCCGACGGCGCTGGCCTCGACACCACCCGGCAGGACGCCGACGACGGCGATGCGTCTACCGCAGACGTTCCCGATTCGCACGACGTCGAGCCCCAGGATGCGGACTCGGGAGTTCCCGACGCTGGCTTCGATACGGCGGACGGGGCCCCGGACACGGGCCCTGACGACAGGGACGACGACGGTGTCGCCGACGGCCGCGACAACTGCCCGAGCGACGCAAACCCGGATCAAACGGACGCCGACGGTGACGACGTAGGTGACGTATGCGACGCGTGTCCGAACGACCGACTTGAGCACACGAATCCAGACAATTGCGCGGACAACGAATGCCGGCGTCCCGAGCTGAACAATTGCGATCGCGACGCGGTCTGCGTGAACCACGCCGACGGTTTCAGCTGCCAATGCCCACCCTCGTTCGTCGATGTACAGGGCGACGGAACGGATTGTTTCTACGCAGCGACGGCCGGGCATGTGACGGCCCGGGACTGCGGCGGACGCTCCGGCCGCTACTACGACTGCGGCAGGGACCCCGGCGATCCGTTGTGCGGGACGCTGGGCGCCGCCGGGAACCTCGCGGCGTGCAACCTGGAGGACGCGAGCGCTCTGGAAGCCTGCCGATGCGTGTACGGCCGCGAAGTCCAACGCGCCATGGAGCTGGATCACACGTCAGCGACGGGCTGCGCCGTCGTCGCCTGCCAGTTCGAGCCCTGTGAGGGCGAGCGCGTGCCGCACCTGGACACGTGCGGTGCGCCCAACGCCGAGGCGCCTGTCGTCGAGTCGGGCGACGACTGGACCGTGCCCGAGTGGGCCGAAGTGGACAGCAACGCCGGCTTCTACAGTTGGGGCCTCGGCCCCCCTGGAGTCAGAGCCCGCGCCGTGGACTTGAGCTGGCGACAACTAAGCCCATCGCCAGGCGAGTTCGTGTCCGATCAACCAGCTCGCTTCGACCACGCAGGCCGCGGCGACGGAACAATGCACGACAGCCTCGACGCCCATCTGTCGCGCGATGGCGACCTCTGGATGCGGATCTTCGCGACGGCCGACGGCTGGGCGCCCGAGTGGGTCGTAGAGGACTGCGGCGTCCAGTTCGTCGAGTACCGCGGCACCCAGCACCTCCCCCTCTGGAACACCTGCGTCTGGGACCATCTTGTGGCCCTGTACCGCGAATTCTTCCTTGTCCGCGGGCTTCGGGCCGACCCAGCCCTCCGCTTCGTGTACGTCCCGGGCGGCTTTCGCTACGCAGAGTACGGCTATGGACTCATCCACCAGGCGGCGGCAGATGGGCTCGTGTCGCAGGAGGAGTACGTCCTGTGGTTCCGGAGAATGGTCGCCGACCTCGTCGCCATCATGAACGGCGAAAACGACGATCCGGATGACGACTACGCCGGGAAGCTGGTCTTCACAGGTGAGGACTACCCGTACAGCGTCCCCGAGGGCTGGAACCGGGAGGTGATCTGGTTTCTACCGCGCGAGGCGGTGGCCGCCGGGATGGGGATCCGAAACGGCATCACCGAGAACTTCAACTCGCACCACAACGACCAGCCGGCCTATGGCGCCGCGCTGGCGCGCAACGGTCACGTGGTGGTCGACGAGAGTTGGCATGGGCCGGGGAACCGCCGGATTTTTGGGACAGAGAACGAGTGCTACCGGGACTGTGGCATCCCGTTTCCGCCCAACGGCGACGAGGACCTGTTGCGCGCCATCGCGCTGTCGAATTTCAAGGCACTTCAGGCGCGCAACAACTGGATCTTCGTCAGCGAAAGCTCCAGCTACCTGGACCAGTTCCCCGACCACTGGAATTGGGTTGCCCACTCCGTTGGCAAGCGGCCCCAGACCGCGTTTGACGGCTGGGCGGTGCTGCGAGAAGCGCGAGACCGCTTCTGGGCACACCAGAGCGATGTGGATTGGATCACGCGCCCGTGGGCGCGGAACATGGAGCGGTTCCTGGTTCAGCGCGATGTTTGCCCCGACGGCGTCTCGCGACGGGGCACCACCAGGGTTGGCGACCTGTTCTACGACGACACGGTCACCTACGAAGGGCGGCGAACCGACGTGGACAACGGGCAGCGCTGGCTCTACTTCGACCTCCAGGACGACTTCCTCCATGACGACGGCGGGCCGGTTCAGGTCAAGGTCACCTGGAGAGACATCAGCGAGGGTCGGTTCTGGCTCGAGTACGACGCGGGCGGATGCGTGGGCAGCACCCAGGCGGTCACGGGCGTTGGCGACGGCCAGGTTCGCACCGCGACGTTCTCGGTGCGCGACGGGCGGTTCACCGGTGGTCTCCCGGGGGGAACAGACCTGCGCGTCGGCGGCGGGTCCGCCGACCTTGAGGTCCGTGTCGTCCGCGTGCTGAAACTCACTGCACCCAGGTAACGACGCCCAGCCAGAATTGACCCGCCGGTCATTTTCGGCGACTTTGCGCGCGATTTGCGCGGCCGCTTGGGGTTCGCGCGCGTTTTGAATGATGGTGATGGCTATGTTGAACGTCTCGCGTCCCACGGTGGCCCTCTGCGCGCTGTTCTTGCTCCTGGTGATGACCGGTTGCGGTGCCGAGGAGCCCGACGAGCCGGATCCGGCGGATGAACGCGACGCTACATTTGTGGACCAGGACCCGGGCAAGGCCGACGCCAACGGGATTCAGGAGCACTCCTTCGAGGGCCTCTGTGTCCTCGAGCTGGTCAACACTGCGGACGTGGACCAGCTGCGCCAGGAGGTGGGGCTGACCCGGTGGCCCGCCCGCGCGATTGTCGCGTACCGCGCCGGCAAGGACGGGGTGGATGGCACCGAGGATGACAACCTCTTTGACTCGCTCACCGAGCTCGACGACGTAGATTGGGTCGGGTTCTTCACCTTCCGCGCGCTGCGAATCTACGCCAAGGACAAGGGGTATTGCCCGGAGCTTGGCGAGGAGCGGCTGATGAGCGGCGAGGAGGAGGCCACGGCGGAGGTAACGGCGGCGAGTGAGGATTTCATCAACGCCAAATACGCGGTGGAGCGCCCTGCCCGGCGCGACGCGCACGCCAAGGACCACGGGTGTGTGACCGCCTTCTTCGAGGTGGACAACACCCAGCTGGACCCAGCTGAGAAGGTGGGTGTCTTCGCCGACAACACCACCTACCCCGCGTGGATCCGGTTCAGCAACGGCAGCTTTCACGTCCAGGGCGATGTGGAGGCCGATGTGCGCGGGTTCGCCATCAAGTTGATGGATGTGGAGGGCGAGAAGGTCCTCTCGGACCAGCGCGACGCGCAGACGCAGGACTTCCTGCTCATCAACGGCCCCAAGATGTTCGTGCGCAATCCCGTGGACTACGTGGAGTTCTCGCAGAAGGCGCTGGAC
>CALBXO010000184.1 GCA_937890335.1 uncultured Pseudomonadota bacterium
CAGCGGCGCGACGCCTGCCTGCTGGGTCAGCGTGAGCGTGTTGACGCGGTTGCTGGAATCCTCGAGGGCGCAGGCGCCGCCGTTGTTGGTCCCGATCTGACCGTTGTTCGTGCCGTTGTTGCCGCCATTGTTGGCGCCGTTGTTGCCGCCGTTGTTGCCGCCGTTGTTGGCGCCGTTGTTGGCGCCGTTATTGCTGCCCGAGTCGTCATCCTCGCCGCACGCAACACCAAAAACACACAGGGAAATCGCGAGCAGAGACACCACCAGTTTCTTCGACATTCTCATTGCCTCCAGAAGGAAAAATTGCCCGGCTGGGCGATCGATTCGGCGGAACTATAGTGGCGGGTAGATGCGACGTCAAAGGGGGAGCGGGCCCAGAGGGTCACAGGCGTCCCCGACCCCGTCAGCGTCGTGGTCCGACTGCTCCGGGTCGCGAACATCTGGACAGCGGTCCCAGCGATCTCCTACCCCGTCGCCGTCGCGGTCACCTGCGCATCGAGCCCCTGTCGTGTCTTCTGGCGTTCGCAGGGCCTGGTCTGCGTTGGCGACCCACGGGCAATTGTCGACCGCATCGGGGACGCCGTCCGCGTCGCGGTCGCCCCTGCAGGCGGCGCCGCCTTCGTCGCCCCGGTTGGCCCGCAGGGGACAGGGGTCGCACGCATCACCGATCCCGTCGCCATCGCTGTCTCGCTGGTAGGCGTTGGGCGCCCCAGGGCACGAATCGACCCCGTCGCTGACACCGTCGCCATCGCGATCCATGCCCGACGCTACCCCGAGGCACCTCGTTCCGATGGCCTCGCCAGGCCGCGCGAGCTGGTCCCGGTTCGCGACGGAAGGGCAATTGTCGCATGGCGCGCCAAACCCGTCCTCGTCGCGGTCCGATTGCTCACGGTTCGAGTCAAACGGGCAGTTGTCCACCAGATCGGGGACCTCGTCGCCATCGGTGTCCACCGAACATGACTCGCCCGCGAGCCAAGGGCAGGGATCGCCGGCGTCGGGAACGCCATCTGCGTCGTGGTCGCCCTGACAGCGGTCTCCCACCCCGTCCAGGTCCTGGTCGAGCTGGTCTCCATTATAGGCCAAAGGGCAGTTGTCAGCGGCGTCGTCCACACCGTCCCCGTCCCAGTCTGTGGCGCACGCGACACCGACGCCGTCGCCGTCCGGGTCGAGCTGTTCCGGGTCGGGTATCAGCGGGCACCGATCACAGAGGTCGCCGCGACCGTCGCCATCGAGGTCGAACTGGCCCGGGTCGAACCGTGCCGGGCATACGTCCTCGGCATCAGGAACGCCGTCCCCGTCGGCGTCACCACCCTCCACGACGCACGCGTCGCCCACCCCGTCGAGGTCCGCGTCACGCTGGCTGGCGTTGTGAACCGCCGGACAATTGTCCACCGCGTCCACGACGCCATCACCATCCCGGTCAAAGAGGTTGTGGCCCGGCGAGCATCGGTCCCCCAGACCATCGCCGTCCGTATCCCGCTGGTCGGGATTGCGGACCGTCAGACAGTTGTCCCCTCCATTGGGGACCCCGTCGCCGTCCAGATCGTCCAACGGGAGGACGTAGATGCCGTCGCACGGATTGCCGACCCCATCCCCGTCGTCGTCGAGCTGGCTCGCGTTGGCCACCAGCGGACAGTTGTCACAGGTGTTGGGGATGCCGTCGCGGTCGCTGTCTTCGACCCGATCTTCCAGAGTGTCTGGGCAAGCATCGATGCGGTCTGCGATTCCGTCCGCGTCACGATCGGGTGTCAAACCGAGCTCGCAGGCGTCGCCCTTTCCGTTGTGATCGCGGTCCGCCTGGGCGTAGTTCGCCAGCTGCGGGCAGTTGTCGCAGGCGTCTCCCCGGCCGTCGAGATCTGCGTCGAGCTGCCCCGGATTGGCGTGCAACGGGCAATTGTCCTCGGAGTCGGTTCGTCCGTCGGCGTCGGAGTCCGTCCAACTCTGGCTGTGTGCCGGGTCGCAGAGCTCGGGGTTCTGGTCGGGGTCCGGCGAGCTCGGACACACATCACACGCGTCGCCGATTCCGTCGCCGTCCCAATCCGAGTAGGGCCAGTCGGCCAACGCGGGACAGCCATCGCACGCGTCGCCGCGACCGTCGTCGTCACCGTCGGCCTGATCGGGATTCGCGAGGTCCGGACAATTGTCGACCCGGTCGGGGACGCCGTCCCGGTCTCGGTCTGCGCTTGGGAACACATCCGGAACATCACCGGCCACGTCACCGTCGTCCGTCGCGTCCTCGGAAACATCCACCAGGTCCGCCCCGGCATCTCCGCCCCCGGGCCGTAGCGTGCAGCGTCCCGCCAGGCACGCCTCGCCCGGGCCACACGTGTCGTCGCGCGCGCACTCCGTCGGACCGGCCCCGCCGCCGCCGTTTCCGCCGCACGCGCCGAGGATCAACGGCAACGTCCAGGTGAGGAGGAGGCGTCTCATGAGTCGAGCCTCCGACCGTCGAAATACGGCGCAGACACACCGGCTCTACGCAGCAGTTCACGGCCCCGTTGGCGGTGATCTACGCTCAATTCACCCCACTCGGCGTTGTCGTTGTGGCGGAACGGAACGAACGCCGGCATCACGTTGACCCGCGCTGACGGCAGGTTGTCTGCGCACCAGTCCAACACCTGTGCCGTGCAACAGTCGAGATGGCCCGGCATCAGCAGGTGGCGGACCCAGAGCTCGACCCCGGCCTCCTCGAGCACGTGGAGGTTTCGGCGCAACACCGCCGTGTAGTCGTCCGTGTTCGCGACGGATTGGGCGCAGCGATCGTTTCCGAACTTCAGATCGACCACCCAGATCGAGAACATCTCCAACGCGAGCTCAAGGGCCTCCGGTGTAAGGTAGCCGTTGGTGTTGCACAACAGCGGCGGCACCGGGCCCAGCTCCGCAAGCTCCGCCGCGAACCTTGCGATCCAGGGGAGCTGAATGGAGGGCTCACCGCCCACGAAGTTTACGTTGCGAGCACGGCCAAGGGAGCCTGTCACTTTCCGCGCCAGCGCGACCGGGTCCGTCGCCGGCCTCGAGAATGGTGGCGCCAGGTGCTGCGCCTCCGAACAGAAGCTGCAGGCCATCGAACACCCCGAGAGGTACACCGTGTAGCTTGGAACCAGCTGGGCCTCTTCGCCCATGTGCAGCAAACGATTGTACACGTGGGTCTCCGCACCCAGGCCGCACGCGCCTACCTGCCCCGCAGCGCGCTCAGCGCCGCATCGCAGCTCGCAGGCCATGCAGGGGCTACTGAGGGCATCCAGGCGGGCTATGAGACTGGCTGTAATGGTCACCGCGCCGATCGTAGGGCGCCCCCAGCCGGCGGTCAAAGGCTGGGCAGTGGCCCGCTGCCACACCGCACAACCCAGCGGCCACCCACGCCACCCATGGACATGCACAGAAAACAAACGCCATTGACTAACTGCGCAATCGTCGCCACATTTTCCGAACCATGCCCGACCAAGAACCAGATAACAGAAAACAACGGCTACACCCGGCCCCGCTCCCACTGGGAAGGGCTGGCAGTCTGTCTCCGTCCCAGTCATAGTGACGCAGGAAATGCTTGGCGACAGCAAATTGAAACCCGGCTTGAGACTCGGCGGCAAGTACGAGGTGATCGATACGCTGGGTCAGGGTGCCATGGGCAGCGTCTTCCGCGCCATCCAGCACCCCATTGGCCGGCACGTGGCCCTCAAGGTCCTCCACCCTGAGGTGGCAGCCGGCTTGGCGCTGCGGTTCGACCGCGAGGCCCGCGCGATTTCCCAGCTCCACCACCCCAACACAATCACCCTCATCGACTACGGCACTGACGACGACGGCAAGCTCTTCATGGCGACCGAGCTCCTCTCGGGCGAGCCCCTGGACCAGATCCTCGCCAACCAGCGCCGGCTGCCACCGCAACGGGTGATTCGAATCGCCCGGCAGATCGCAGCCGCGCTCGCCGAGGCCCACGCCAAGGGGGTCCTCCACCGCGACATCAAGCCGTCCAATATTTTCATCAGCGACATCGCCGAGGACCACGTCAAGGTGCTGGACTTTGGCATCGCCAAGCTCCTGGACACCGAGGCCGCCAAGCTCACCCGCGTCGGTTTCATCTGCGGCACGCCCGAGTACATGCCGCCCGAACAATCGATGGACGGCAAACTCGACGGGCGCAGCGATCTGTACGCCCTCGGCGTGATGATGTGGGAGATGCTTCAGGGTCGGCTGCCCTACCGCTCAGGCTCGCCGCTCAATACCGTTACCAAACACCAGACGGCCCCGATCCCGCCCCTGCACGCGCGCGTACCGCTGACCCTTGGCCGAATTCGTCTACAGGGCCATGAGCAAATCGCCCGAGGACCGTCCGCGCAGCGCGGAGGCCTTCATCGACGAGCTCGAGGCCGCCGTCGCCGCCATTGACCTCGACGGCCCCACGGGTGGTGCCACACTCCTGGACGGCTCACCCGCGCTGCAAACAGCGGTCGATCCCCCCCTCGACAGGGACGCGCCGGACACCGTCATCGACGAGGTGCCGGACGACGAGCCGCCCCCCGCGAGCCGCCCGAGCGGCTACCTGTGGGTGACGATGGGAACGGTCGCCGTCTGCATCGCCACTGCGGTCGCCATCGTATTGGCAGTCGTGGGCTCTACGCCCGCCGAGATTCCGGCAGCCCCAGAAGCGTCCCCTGCTGTGCGATCTGCCGCGCCCGTCAGCGATGAGGCAAAGGCGGCCGTGCTGGACGCGGTGCGTACGGCTGAAGGCGCCGAGGCATCTGCGGAGTCCAACGCGGAGCCTGGCCAGGTCGGCCCAAGGGGGGACGAAAACGTCGCGCCCAGTTCCGGCGGCGCCGCGAAGCCGAGAAAGGCACAGACTCCGCCGGCACAGACGCCTCCGGGTCCCCGCAAGACAGCACCCAAACCCCACAAACCCAAAGAGACCTCACCGTATGAACCTGTCGAATGACCGCCGGATCGCGGCGGCCGTGGCCTTCGTCCTGCTCACCTCTTGCTGGGCGATTGGCGCCGCGGCGCAAGAGGCCGACCCCAAGGCTGAGGCCCTCCGCCTGTACAAGATAGGCCGGCTGCACTTCGAAGGGGACGAGTTCGAGAAAGCCGCCGGCGTCTTCGAGAAGGCGCTGGCGCTGGATCCCGATCCGATCCTGGCCTACAACGCTGACCGCGCCCGCGAGCGCATGGGCGAACTTGCTCAGGCCCCGCTCCTCTACGCGCGCTCCTTGGAGATGGCGCCGGACGGCGACGTGGCTGACCGGTGCACGCAGGCAATCGCCAGTATCGATCGTCAGACGGAGGCCCAGGCGGAAGCCAAACGGGAGCGCGAGGAAGAGAGAGGCACGATAGACGTTCACTCGGACGTCACCGGCCAGGTCCGGATCGACGGCAAGCTGATGGGGACGGCCCCCGGACGCTTCCGCGTGGACCCTGGTCACCGGACGGTCGAGGTCTCCAGAGCCGGCGCTGCGCCGTTCTCAACCAAGGTGGATATCGTCGCCAACGAAGTCGCTGACGTCACCGCGGTCCTGGAATTCACACGCGCGGCGCCGGTCAACGCCCTCGGCTGGACAGGATTTGGAATGATGGCCGCAGGGGTCGGTGCCGGAGCCATTGGATTGGGGCTCGCCGATGAAAACGGTCTGGGAACGGGTGGTGGAATCGCCGTGGCGAGCGCGGTTCTGCTCGAGGTCGCGGGCATCGGCCTGGTTGCCTGGTCACAGGCCGAGTAGCCCAAACCCATTCGCCCAACTGACCGTCGCTACTCGACTTCGAACACAGAATTGTCGCCCAGCAACTCGACGCCAAACATCACGGCGCGGCCGCGGCCGCCTCGTTTTGCCTGGTACATCGCGCGGTCCGCCCGCGCCATCAACTGGTGTCTGGAACGCCCATGATCGGGATACAAAATCAGACCGATACTGCAACCAAACGGGGCGTCGCTCTCGTCGTCGGGCTGCACGAGGGGGATTCGCTGCAGCAGGTCGCGCGCCAGCGTGTTTGCCTCCGCGTAGGCCCCCTCGGGGCAGAGAATCGCGAACTCATCGCCGTCGAGGCGGGCGGCGACGTCCGTGCCGCGCAGGCGATCGGTGAACACCTGCGCGACCCCTTTGAGCACGAGATCGCCTCGGGCGTGGCCATAGCGGTCGTTCACGGACTTGAAGTTGTCCAGATCGATGAAAAGGAGCGCGAAGCGGGTTCCGGGATCGTCTGCCGCCTGGGCGAGCACGGCGTCGACCAGCTCCTCAAAACGGCGTCGATTGATCAGGCCCGTGAGCGGGTCGTGATGCGCCTCGGCCCGGAGCTTGATCTCGTACTTCCGACGCGCCGTGATATCGAGGAGCACATAGGTCGTCTGGCGCATCCCGCCAGGCAGCACGAACGCCGATGGGGAGACCTGAATCGGAAAGCGGCTCCCATCCATCCGGATGCCCACGACCTCACCACCTTCGGCCACGGTCCCCACCTTGGGGATGAGCAGCGAGATCAACTGCCCCTGCGCCTCCCAGGGTTGGCAGTGGAACATCTGGAGGGCGGCGGTGTTCATGTACTCGATGCGGCCGCCGTGGCTTGTGACGATCAGACCCTCGGCGGCGTGGTCTGCAATGCTGCGGAAGCGCACCTCGGAGGCGGACAACTCTTCGATGGTCCGGCTCAGTGCGATGGCCTGGGCCACCTGCCCCTGCGCGAGGTGGGCGAATGCGACCGCAGTTTGCCGCTGCTTGGGCAGATCGGACCCCAGGACCAACACGCCCACCCGCTCCCCGCGGGACACGAGCGGGCTTACGATCACCAGCTGGACCCCCATCTCCTCGAGGATCGAATCCGAGTCGGACTGCGCTACGTACTCCGACGGAACCGACACTGGAACGGCCCGCGCGATGGCCTCCTGGAGCAGAGACTCCCGACCAAAGAAGCCCTCTACCCGCTTCTGCATCTCCGGCGTCTCCGGAAAGCCGCGGGCCGCGGCGAGGCGCAGGTTGTCGCCGTCGAGCAGGTAGGCGACCCCCCGCGAGAACAACGCTACGTCGAGGTACCGCGCCAACACCTCCCCGAGGATGGTCTCGACATGGGTCGTCCGTCCGAGAACCTCGGAGACGCCGGCGAGCACGCTGAGCTGCGCCCGCTGGAACTCCGTCTGGCGCTCCATGTCGGCGAGCTTTTCGGCTTTGGACTCGAGCTCGCGCTGCAGCTGCTCCATCAGCGACCCGTCCGAGATCTCGCGGGTGCTCGCGCGAGACATCGCCGCGATTCGGGACGGGCAGTAAGGTCTAGAGCTTCGTGAGCTCGTCGGTGATGATCGCGACGAGTCGTGCGCGGTCGATGGTGCCGGCGGCCGACGGCTTGACGCCGGCAGCGGGCGGCGCGTTGACCGCGGACCGTGCGGGTGCCACCCCACGGGCGACGGGCCCGAGGCCAGCCTTGGTGCGTGAGGCGAGCAGCGGCCCGAGCTGTGCGGCGTCAAGCGTCTGCGGTCCGCCAAAGGCCATGCTGTGGTGGGTGATCTGGGCCAGGTGTTCCACCAGCTCCAGACGCAGGAACGCCTGCTCCAGGTCGGTTCCCCACGCCATGGCGCCGTGGTTTTCGAGCAGCACCGCATCAAACTCCACCGCGTGCGCAGCCACGCCCTCCACCCAGCCGGGTGTCTTGGGCATCGCGAAGGGCACCAGCGGAATTCTAGGGCCGAGCGACACCACCGCCTCAGCCAGGATGGGCTCGTCCATGCCCCGGCCGGCCACCGCCATCGCGGTCGCGTACGGCGGGTGCGCGTGCACGATGGCGCCCACGTCCCGTCGGGCGCGGTACACGGCAAGGTGCAGGGCCATCTCCGAGAACGAGCGCCGCTTGCCCGAGACCTTCTCCCCGGCGCCGTCCACGACCACCAGGTCTCCGTCCGTCACGTCGGCTTTGGACAACGCCGTCGGCGTCGCCAGCACGCGGTCCGGGCCGATGCGGCACGTCAGGTTGCCATCGTGGTTCG
>CALBXO010000185.1 GCA_937890335.1 uncultured Pseudomonadota bacterium
GACGACACTCAGGATTTTCTTCATCATCGACCTCCTCCGACCGGCGAGCCATATTCTGAACGGCGCGGACAGTCAAGCCCGACGCAGCCGAAGTCGCTTCAACCCGTCTCTTTGTCGGGTTCGGAGCCGCATCGGTAGGCTATGCGGAAGCGTAGCTGCTGCCCTGCCGCCGTACCAATCCCCGCTCTACGGCGGTGGCCAGCGCGTCACGGAAACTGTCCAGGCCGCGGTAGCCATACCGTGCCGTCGCCGCGCGGCGAACATCCTGTGCCCCGAGCGGGCCTCGCTCGCTGAGGACTTCCACGATCCCCTCGATGAGCAGCGCGACGCCGGCTTCATCCTTGGCGAGCGCGGCACGCAGGCCGGGGCCACACTGGACCCGCGGGTCCGCGAGCAGGAGCCCCCAGAGAACCCGCGCCGGCTCCGTCACGCGCGGCTTGTCCACGTCGTCCCCAACGCGCTCAAGGAGCTCCAGGCAGGTGGCGGCGGTGCCGGGAGACACCGTGGCAATGGCGGCGTCCAGCAGGGCCTTGCGGCCGTTGGCGTCGAGCCCCGTCGCCGCGACGTGACAATAACGACCACTGCCGATGCGCACGCACCAGCGCGCGCCTTGTAGGAACCCGGCCAGCGCCTCGGGGTGGTAGTGAACACCCGCGGGCAACGCGGCGACGATCGCAGTGAAGTTCGTCTCGGCGCCCTGATCCCGGACGATGGACTCCAGCCGATCCAATAGCCCAATGTCGCCGTCGCGAAAGCTCTCGATGTGCGCCACGATCTTCGGGTTCGCAAAGGTGGCGACATCCGGTTCCCTGGACAGCGCGTCGCGAAGCAGCCATGGCGTCAATGCGTCGACGCGCAGGCCGCTGTCCGCCGCATCTCGCATGACGGCCGTCACGGTCACCGGCTGGCTCTCCCCTTCGATCTCCTCCAGCACCCACTGCACCACATCCGACAGCTCGGCCGCCGTGAGGCCGAGTCCGAGTTTGTCGATCCAGGTGCTTCTCCCCGCGCGGTAGATGTCCTGCGCGGCCTCCAGGACCGATTCCAGCTCGGCGCGATGGGCTCCGGTCTCGTCCATCAGCTCCTCGATGTCGACGGGGCCGCCCACCTCGCGCAGCACGCGCCCGACCCGCTCTGCCAGCGGCGCGGGCGCGGCCCGCGGCTTGCTCTCGGGCGCGTACTCCGGCGCGCTGGCCTGGCCCTCGGGCGCAGCTCTGCTACCGGCAGGCTCGCTGTCTTCGGCACGAAAGTCGAAGGTCGACTGACGCAGCAGCGAGGGCAGCGGCTGGGTCTGCTCGGCAGGCCGGGCCCCCTCGGGCACGAGCGACGCCAGCCTCTCGCACAACTCCTCCACCACGCGATTGGTCTCGCCCTCGCCCAGGCGGTGGAGCTTGGTCAGGACGCCCAGATCCAGCCCATCGCCGCGGCGCTCCAGCCACGCGTGACAGTGGCGCTGGGCGACGGCGCTCAGCGGCTCCATGGCGGACCCGAGCGGCGCCGCCAGACTCAGGTTTCCGATCTCGGCGACACCCCGCAGGAGGTGGCGAAGATCCTCGTCGATCTGTGCCTCATCCAACGCCGCGTCCAGGGCCGGGAAGTGGGGCCCTTCCAACGGCAGCAACACCGCGGGCGACTGCCCTCGGACGAGCTCAGCGCCGAGCAGGAGGATCCAGGCTTCGGTGGAGAGCCTGGCATAGAGCACCAGTCCCCCCGGTGTGCGTGGACGGTGGTACAACTCGACGGCCAGCCCCATCGCGGCGTCCGCCTGGTCCATCAGCTCGCGGTACCGCGTGTCTCGGGCGAGCTCTGCGGGGCCGGCCTGGTCCATGAACGCCAGGAACTCCCCGTCGCTCATGGCCAGAGTCCCGCGAGCCTCGAAGTCGCCCTCGTCAGACTCGAACACGATGCGTTCGCGGAACCGCTTGGCCTGGTACGTCTTGACGCTGCTGAGCTTGTAGCCCGTCTCCGCGGCGAGCTCCGGCAGCGTGAACCGCGTCCCCGCGTCCTCGTGGCGCTTGAGGGCATCGAGCAGCGCGAGCTGGCGAGGGCGGGTCACGACGCGGCCCTCACGCGGTTGGTCAGCTCGAGCGGCGCCCGATCCGGGTGGCGGAGAGTCACGATGACCTCATCCCCGTCGACCAGGGGCCCAACGCCACTTGGCGTGCCCGTGGTGACAATGTCACCGGGCTCGAGCGTCATGATGTGGGACACAAAGCTGAGCACTTCCGAGACCGAGAAGATCATGTCGCTGGTCTCGCTCTCCTGGCGCAACGCTCCGTTGACATGCGTCGAGACATGCAGCGCGTGGGGGTCCACGCCCGTCCACAGGAGAGGGCCGCAGGGCGCAAACGTGTCAAAGCCTTTGCCGCGGGTATAGCGCCCTTCCCGGCGCTGGATATCCCGCGCGGTGACATCGTTGAGACACGTCACGCCCAGCACGCAGGCCAGGGCGTCCGTGGGGTCCATCTTGCGCGCCCGGGCGCCCATCACGACCGCCAACTCGCCCTCGTGGTGGACCAGGTTGGAGGACGGGGGCAGCTCGATGACACCGCCGGGCGGCAACAGCGACGACGGGGGCTTGAGGAAAAGAAGGGGCTCGTCTGGCACGGCCTTGTTCATCTCCCGCGCGTGGTGGAGATAGTTCAGGCCGACGCAGACGATCTTGGTGGGTTCGGCTGGCGCGAGCAGGTCGCCGACGACTGGGGCTCCCGCGACGACTGTGTCACTGCGAACTTTGTCGTACAGCTCCGAAGCGGAGCGCGCGACCAGCGCTCGATCCAGCGCCCGTACCCATACGGGGCCCTCCGGTGAGGACAGGCGGGCGTACGTGCCCAAGACTACTTCCCGAGGCTCTTCTTGAGCGCCTCGTCCGCTTCCTTCTTGAGACGATCGCGCTCGGCGGCCTGCTGCGCCATCTCGAGCTCGACGGCCTTGCGCCGCTTGATCTCTTCCTTGATGGCCTCAAAGTCGGCGACCGCAGACGGAGCGGGCTTGCCCGGCTCCGCCACGTCCTTGGCGGCGATGCGGTAGGTGTAGTCGCACTTGAGAACGGGCTTGGCCTCTTTGGGCAGCTTGGCGATGTCCCGGTCCGACTTGGGCGTGCAGGTCCACAGCCGCCGCCAGACGGAGGTGACGTAGCGCGGCATGGCCGTGTCGTTGAAGAACAGCTCCACCTTGTCGCCGATGTCCGGCGGCGTGTTCACTTTGATCTGCTTGACGTCGGGCTTCTTCTTGCGCTCGGCGAGCTTGGTCTGCAGGTCCTTGGCCTGGGTCACGAGCCCCTGGGCCTCCTCACAGATGGTCGTGGCCCCCTTGTCGCACAACTGCTGTTTGACGCGGGCCTCGGCGGTGAGGGCATCCACGTGTACTTGTCCGGTGATCGGGTACTCGGTGATCGTCGCGGGGGTTCGCAGCGGCTGCCCATCCTTGAACAGCTGGATTCCGTTGAGCTTGATGAACGCGCCAGGCGGGTTCGACTCGACGACGATGGCGCCGTGGAAGTCCTCCTCGTGGGGCTCGAGCCGGTCAGTGAGCTCGTCCTGCATGCCCGATTGGGCCTCCAGGTACATCGTCGTGCTGTACGTGTAGTCGCGCAGCCCGACCTCCTGCCAGTTCTCCTCCTTCACCGTCAGCTGGTTGCTCCGGTAACCGGGGGCGGCCACCAGGACGCTGATGGGCTTGTCGACCTCCAGGTTCTGGAAGGTGGTCGGCAGGCGCAGCTCCGTGAACGGCGAGTTCTCGGAGAACGGTGCGTACACGATGCGCGGTGCGGCGTCGCCGTCAAACTGGACGCGGACCACAGCCTTGTCCGGCGCGCCAAGGACATTGAGCGTGCCGTACTTCTTGAGGGCCTCGAGCATCGCCTTGCGGTGATCCTCTTCAATCCGGCGCTTCTCCGCGTCCTTCTTGTCGCGGTAGGTGCCGTCGACCACCGCCAGGACATCCCCGAACTTGCCGGTCACAAACAGTCCGCCACCGACCATCGCGAGGATGAGAACCACGATGACGCCCACGAGGAGCTTCACGGTTCCGCCGCCAGACTTGATGGGTTCGTCGTCTTCAATGACGGGCTCGTAGGACTGCTCCGGGGGCGGCGCGCCGCCGCCTCCGCCCGACACGTCGAAGATTCCCTCCACCGCGCTGCCGCTGCCCTTCTTCTTCGGAGCGTCCGACTTGCCGGCTTTGGACGCCTGCTTCTCGGCCTTCTTGCTCTTCTTGGACTTGCCGCCGCCGTCACCGGGCACATCGAAGATGCCACCGAGGTCCGTCACGGCGTCCTTCTTCTTCTTGGGCGCATCCGGTTCGGGCGCCTCCTCTTGCTCCGGGGTCTCGTCCTCGGCGCTCGGCGCATCAGCCTCGTCGGCCGCGGCCTCAGCGGCCTCGGGCTCGGGCGTGGAGGCCTCTTCTTTTGCCTCGTCCACACCCATCTCCTGGGCGAGCGCTTCGATGATTTCGTCGGCGGACGGGGCGTCGCCCTGGCCGAGATTCTGGGAGTCTTTTTTTGCCATCTAGGTGCGGGGCTCCACGGTTCGATCGACCCTGGACACCCAGGGTCAGTTGGGTGTAAGCCACGCGCCAAACGGGTGTCAAGATCCACCCTGTCGGGAACGGGGGCGCCGCGCCCCATCCCGAATCCCTCGCCGCCGACATCGAATGAGCAAGCAAAAGAACCAGGTGCAAGCCGGTACCCTGTACGTCGTGGCGACACCCATCGGCAACCTCGCGGACATGACGGCGCGCGCGCACTCGGTACTGACCGATGTCGACCTCATCGCCGCAGAAGATACGCGCACGACCCGGCGCCTGCTCGACCTCCTGGAAGTTACTACGCGTGCGCGTCTGGTCAGCTACCACGACCACAACGCGGCGACCCGAGCACCGGAGCTGGTCGAGCGGCTCAAGGAGGGAGCCAGCGTCGCGCTCGTCAGTGACGCCGGGACCCCGTGCCTGTCGGACCCGGGCATGCGCGTCGTGCGCGCGGCGGCGGACGCGGGCCACCCTGTGGTCGCGGTTCCCGGCGCCTGCGCGTTCATCGCCGCCGTGGCCACCTCAGGACTCCCCACGGATCAAATCGCCTTTTATGGTTTTCTGCCCCACAAGGCAGGAAAGCGGCGCGCGAGCCTGGAACGTCTCCGAGACGCCCCACACACGCATGTGTTCTACGAGGCGCCCACGCGAGTGGTCTCGCTGCTGGACGATGTCTGCGCCACGCTGGGGGACCGCCAGGTGAGCGTGCATCGAGAGATCACGAAACTGCACGAAGAGACCCTACGGGGCTCGGCGAGCGCCGTCGCCGCGGAGTTGGGCGGACGGGCGGCGGCCAAGGGCGAGTTCACCGTGGTGATCGACGGAGCCAGGAGCGACCAGACGGCGGACGAGACGCAGGCGCGCAAGCTGACCGTTCTGCTGGCCAGCGAGGGGCTGGCACCGGCGAGCATCAAGCGCGTCGTGGCTGGCTTCACCGGTGTGCGCAAGCGGCAGGTCCACGATTGGTTGATGGCGGCAGCCGATCAGGATCCGATCAACTCGTAGAGCTCGAGGAAGCTGCGCTGGAGCGCCCTGGCTTGCGAGTTGAGGGCGACGCCGGCCTGCATCTGAATCTCCGCCTTGGCCAGGTCGGCCGTCTCCCTCGCCAGATCGGCGTCCATGATGCGCTGCCGCGCGGCCCCTTCCGTCTCCGCCTGGATCGCGTTGGCCTCGATGGTCTGCATCGCCGCCTTCTCAAACGTTCCCAGCTCCGCCTGGTAGCGCGAGATGTCGTCGATGGCCCGCGTCACCTTCTCGATGGCGGTTCGGGAGTCGTTGACCGTGGCCACGTGGGTCAGCGCGATCGAGTCGGTGTCCGTCCCGGACGCCTGCTGTCCGTTGGAGAACCCAACAAAACTGTTCACACCGCCGCCGCCGATGCGCACGGTGTTGTTATTGCCCACGGAAAGTGGCGCCAGCCGGAGGCGACCGTCCTCGAGCAGGGTCGCAAACCCGGGCTGCGCGCGGTTGATCGCGTCGCGTACGTCTCGGCCCTCGTAGTCGCCGGGGTCAAAGTGCACGGTGGTGGTCTGGCCGTTGATCTGAAAGATGAAGTCTTCCCCTTGGACCGGCGCGTTGGCGACCTGGTTGTTGCTCAGGCCGAGCGCTGCATTGGCCGGTCCGCTGAGGATCTGAATGCGGGCCGTGGTGCCCTCGTGCCGCAACAAGACGCGCCCGCCGCTGACCTCCGCCAGGTCCGGTACCACACCGTTGATTGCGTCCACGACGTTCTGGGCAGACAGGCTCCCGTCGGGCAGCGAGATGGACTTGGTCGCACCGCCGTCGAGCCGGAACTGAAGGACGTTGTTCGCTGTGGAGGTCGCAGCAGGCGGGAAACCCAGGACGTTGCCTGCCGTGGAGTTGCCCAACGACAGCGACTCAGCCGGTCCGGTCGCGCGCAGGCGAACCCGCCCGCCGACCACGTCCGCCACGCCGGGAAACATCGAGTTGTACTCGTCCGCGATCTGCTGCGCGCTGTACGTGCCGGCCGCCATGGAGCGGGTGCGCGTGGTTCCGCCCACGCGCAGGCTGAGGTAGTTGTCGCCGTCGTCCTGCTGGCCATCAAACAGGCCGAGCTCAGTGTTGGCAGTGCCGGTGCCAATGGAGACGATTGTGGAATCGGTCGTGGACTCGAGCCGGACGCGACTGCCCACGACGCTGGCCACGCCGGGGGACTCCAGATTGACCGCGTCGGCCACCTGCGCGGCGCTGTACGTCCCGGCGGTGAACTGCACCTCGCGCCAACCGCCCAGATTGACCCGGTACCGCAGGGTGTCGTTGGCCTCGTCCGTCGTCCCGTTGGTGAACCCGAAGATGCCGTTGGCCGTCCCTGCGCGGATGGTGACCACAGCCCCCGGCTCCGTCTGCGACAGCCGCAGGCGCCCCCCTACGGCCGTGGCAAAATCTGGGACGGCGGAGTTGATGACCGACGCGGCCTCCTCGGCGGTGTAGGTCCCCTCCTGAAAGACGACGGAGTGCGTCCCGGACTGTGTGGTGACGACAAGCGAGTTATTGGCTGTCGAGGTAAGGTTTGAGGTCCAGCCGAGGGTCTCGCGGGCGGTCCCGCCGGCGACCCGGACGCCGGATACCTCGCCGGAAGCCTGGAGCACCAGCGCGCCGTTCTTCACGGAGGCAACGGTCGATCCGACCTCCTGGTTGATCGCTGCAACGACATCCCCCTGCGTCTTGTAGCCGGTCCCCAGGTTCACGGTCCGGTTGACGTTGTTGACGCGCAGAATGAGGCGGTCGTTCTCCCCGGCGACCATGTCGAACCCCGGCTGGGACGACCCCACAATCTCTATTGCCGGCGAGATCGTGAACGGTTCCGTCCGGGTGCCCGTGACCGTGGCGCTGTTGCTGAAGGTGAACGGACCGTTGCCTGTCTCCACGCGAGCGACGGCGTCCATGGTGAACGGTTGGCTGCGGCTTCCGAGCAGCTCGGCGGTGCCCTCGATGGCGTACGGAGGCGCGCCAAACTGAAGCGTCGCTTCGGCGGGGACACCAGGGAGGGTAAAGGGGGCCAGGGGACCTGCGGACAGCAGGGATGGGCCGGACATCGGGTCGGTTCGGCCAATCGCGTTGGGCGCCACATTCATCAGGCCGAACGCCAGGTTGCTCTCCACGGAGCCGTCCACGCTCACTTGGATGTGCACGGAGCCCGACGCCGACGCCTGCGCGTCCAAGAGACTTCGCTCCTGGTACTTGGTGGTCCGCGTCAGCCGGCCAATCTCGCCGATGATGTCTGCGTAGTCTCGGACGAGCGCCGAGCGCCCCTCGTCTGACAGGTGGTCATTGGCCGCCTGCACAGCCCGCTCGCGGGCACGCGACAAGAGATCCTGGATGCCGTTCAGGGAACCCTGGGCGACCTGCGCCATGTTGATGGCGTCGTTGGCGTTGCGCCCGGCCTGCTCGCGGCTTCTTCGTCGGACGCCGAGCCGGGTCCCGATCGCGAGACCCGCAGCATCGTCCGCCGCCTTGTTCACGCGGTTGCCCGTCGCGAGGCGGTGGAAGATGGACGTCTGCCGGTCCTGGGCCCTGCTCAGTCCTCGGTTGGCCAATCTCATGGCCTGCTGTTGAAAAAACAGCTGCATCGGCTCCTGGTGTGGCGCCGTCACGCGGACCTACGCACCCGGACGAATCATCGGCGTTTGGGGCTGGGATCTTGAGGTTGGAGCGAGATCAGGTGACGTGGCGGCGGGCGAGCGCCCGAAGGAGCTCGTCCTCGCTGACTACGCCACGCTCAAGGAGCGCCAGGATGAGCGATACGATCAGATCCTTGGCGCCCGCAGCTCCAAGCACTTCGTCGATGGACGACGTGCTGTAGGCCTGGTGCAGCACCTTGATCGAGCGCTGGGTCAGCGCCCTGGGAAACGGAACGGGTTTGCTCTCCGCGTTGGACGACACAGACGGCGCAACGAAGCTGAGGGGATCGTCCATCTTGACGAAGCCGGGCAACATCGTCTCACCGGACCCGATGGCCTCCGACGAGAACGGGTCGATGGCGTCCGCGCTCTGCGGCTCGGCATCCAGGGCCTTGAACGGCCCCATTCGCGTCTCTGAGGCCGCGGCGCTCCCCGGACGGTCCTTGCGCGCCTCCTGCAGGCGCTGGCGACCGGCGTCCGACAAGGCCTCGGGGGTCATGAATATCTTGGACCCCGAGAACCCAAACAGCTCGCCCGCAGGCTCGTCATCCAGAAGGCCAACGTCGCCATTCAGGAACGACTCCAGGTCCTGGCTGTCGAGCACGGGGGCCTTGCCCCCAATAATCTGGGGAGGCGCCTCCATCTGGGCGGCTTGCGCGGGCACGGCCCGATGGCGCGACCGCGACGGTGCTGGCGGGCGGTGTGATTCCTCGTCGTCGTCGTCATCGGACGGTACGCCGCGGCCGCCGCGCAGAAATGGTTCCTGCGTGAAGATGGGCAACTCGAGAAGCTGCGAGACGCTGGGGCCGACCTCATCGGAGGTCTCGATCTCACCACCATCGAAGAGCGCCTCCAGGGAGTTGGGGCGCCGAAACGCTCGCTGCCCGTAGACCCGCTCGATGGTGTCCTCAATGTCGCCGGGGCCCGCCAGAAACGCGACCACGTCGAAACCCGTCTCGTTGACGATCTCCTCCATGGCGACGACGTCGATTGGGTTGGCCATGGCCAGAAAGAGCTGATCGCCAGACTCGCGCGAGGCCGACCCGAGCGGCACGGCGCGATGTTTCGAGGCAAGTCGCGCCGGCAGGAGATCCGAGATGTTGGGGTCCGCCTCGAAGTCGCGAAGACTTACGCAGGGGATGTTCAGAAGCTGGGCCACAGACGTGATCGTCTGCTCCTCGTCCACAAAACCGTTCTCGATGAGGACGCTGTACAAGTCCCCGCCGTGGCGGGCTTTCACCTGTAGCGCCTCTTCGAGCCCGGTCTCGTCGATCAGGCCTTCAGAGAGCACCAGCTCGCAGAGCTGCTGCTGTTCGATCATCGTTGAACCTCCGATCCCTCACTGCATAGATTCCCATCGGCAGGTGGGGGCTGGGGCGAAAGTGAAGGACCAATATAGCGAATCGGAGTCCCGCCGGGCGGCGCCAGATGCCAGAGCACGTCGGGCAGCTCCGGGTTGATCTGTGTCTCCCCTACGGTGAGGCTGAAGTCCTCGTCGGTGGCGGGCACGACGAACCGCCGCTTGGTGGGAAGGACGTGGCCGTCGGTCGTCTCGAACCGATCGGCAGTGTATTTGTACCTCACGCCCCCCTCCCCATCACCGACGATCATCTCTGCCACGCGCCAATCGCCGTGCCGAATCTGAAGCTCGAACTTCGCGCCAGCGTCGTCGCCGGCCGACCCGGTCTGCGTGACCCGGTAGCGCCCCGTCCTCCGGTCCCACGTCAGGTTGGGCGCCCCGCCGGCCCGGTTCAGCCGATCGTGCGGCGCCCCGCCGAGCATCACGTGCACCAGATCCTCGCAGGAGAGTCCCACCGGAAGCACGCGCGCCACGTTCCGGGCTGTCGAGGGGCCGTGGTAGTACACGTTCTCCCTGCGGTCATGGTAGGCGAAGCGGCCGCATGCGCAAGCCAGAACGCCTGCGACCCCTTCGAATCCCGGAATGTAGGTCTGGATCCTGACCCTGTCCGGATGGGACACGAGGACCAATTGCCGGACGCTCAGGCGCCCCTTCTCGCCAAAATAGTCCAGCCGGACGTCCTTGAACCGGGCGTCCTTGATCTCTTCGGAAGCCGAGTGCACGCCCTCCATCAGGGAGCGCGCATCGGACACCTGATCGTTGGGCGGCGGCAGGTCCATGGGGCATGCGGTCAAGAGGGTCAGCGCCGCGATCGCGAGGATAGGATTTCGGCTCGTCACGGGCGCCTCCGGGCAATCTTTCGTTTCAGGGCGCGACGCGCGGGTCCCTCGTCGGTGGCCGCGAACGCCGCTTTCCACGTGGCGACGGCCTCGGGTGTGCGTCCAAGTGCCGCGTACGCGTCGCCGAGGTGACCCAGCACCGTCGGATGGTCCGGCAGCAGCTGGCTGGCCTCCAGCAACAACGGCAAAGCCTCCCCAGCCCGTCCCGATCGCAGCGCGATGAATCCCAGGGTGTCCAGCAGCGCCCCGTCCGGCTCCGAACCCTGCGTCATCGCTGCCCGGACCAGCGCCTCGGCCCTGGGGAGGTCTCGGTTGAGCTGGGCGAGCAAGTAGGCGAGCAGGTTCAAGCCCATCGCGGAGTCCGGGTCGAGTTCGACGACGCGCTCGGCGGATACGATCGCCGCCTCGTAATCCCCGAGGC
>CALBXO010000186.1 GCA_937890335.1 uncultured Pseudomonadota bacterium
GTCCTCACGTGTTCGAAACACGCTTCGGCCTGCAGGTCGCCACGGTCGACGCACCTGCACGACCGGTCACCAGGACAAGACTTCTCGGGTCGGGAGTACTACGGGAACTGGACCCGCGTCGGGGCGGTTTGCCCCTCATAGGACCCAATGCCCAATTGACCCTTGTTGTTATGACCCCAGCACCACACTTCTCCATTCGCCAGCGCGGCACAAGTCGAAGAGGCTGTGACGGCGATGTCAACAACGCCGCTGAGGGTATCGATCTTCCGCGGGGTTCGCTGACAAGTCCCGTCGCAACCGAGGTTGTCGGGCGGCGCGCCCAGCCGCCCGCCCTCGGCGCTTCCCCAGCAGTAGACCTCTCCGGCCTCTGTGCGCGCACAGGTGTGCTCGGCGGACGCGGCGATCTGCGCCACGCCGGTCAGCCCCACAGAGATGGCCTCAGAGCTTGCGCCGCCCACGGGCAGCTGGGGGCGCCCCAGCTGACCGGAGGTTCCAAGACCCCAGCACAGGACCTCGCCTCCGAGTGTCAACGCGCAGCTGTGCCAATTGCCCAGTGAGAGCGCCCGCACTTCGGCGATATCGGTCTCCGTGGGCGACCGGAACGCGCTGCTCTGCCAACACCCAGGCGCACCGCCGGTGAGTCCAGCCTGGCCGTATTCGTTCCCGCCCCAACAGTGAACCGTGCCTTCGTTGTCGATGGCGCACGTATGAGACAGTCCCGCCGCCACGCGGCGCCAGATTCCGCCGACTTCTTCAGGCAGCTGGACCTGACTCTGAGGGCGACCGGCTTGCCCGCAATCATTGCTGCCCCAGCAGTACAGGGAGCCCCCGTTGTCCACGGCGCACCCGTAGCCGTGACCCACGGCGAGGCTGCTCGTTCGAGGTACACCCGAGCGGGTTGGGGTGGATGTCCAGGGGACGGCCTCGATGCCAAACGCGCGCTTTTGATTGTTGCCCCAGCAGTAGATGGTTCCGTCGTCCGTCAGGGCACAGCTGTGCGTGGCGCTGGTTTGAATGGTCGTGAACTCCAGTCGTGTCGGTATGCCAAAGGGCGCCGGTTGCTGGACTGGGACCCCATCTCCAATCTGCCCTGACTCGTTGTCGCCCCAGCAGTACAGCGAGCCGTCGCGGACTGCGCAGGTGAACTCCCCACCGGCGGTGATCTGTTGGGCCTCGTGAAGGTCCACGGGTTGGGGCGTCGGTCCGGGAAACACAAACCCCACGCCAATCTGGCCCTGCAGCCCGTCACCCCAGCAATAGACGTCCTCTCCGTCGCCCTGAATCGCGCAGGTGTGGCGCCAGCCGCCAGCGAGCTGATGCACTGGCGCGGGGAGATCCACCAGCGCAGGCCGCGGGATCGCGCCCTGTTCCTCGGGTTGGCCGGCACGTCCGTGCTGGTTGACGCCCCAACACAGGGCCTGTCCGGATGTGTTGAGTGCGCAGTTGTGGTGGCTACCGGAGACGACACCTGCCGGCAGGTCGAAGCCGTCGGGTGTGGTCACAAGCGCCGGAATATGCGTGTCTGCCCCCGCATCCGGGGAGGTCTGAAACTGGCTGTTGAGACCCCAACAAAACAGCCCGCTGGAGGTGGCAGCACAGCCGTGTTGGACACCCAGCGAGACGGAGTGGGGTGCGCCCTCGAGGTCCACGCTGAACTTCGTCGCGGAGCACGACCCAAAGTTCGGCGCGCCGCACCGGGTCTGGTTGGGCTCCGTGCCGAGCTGACCGGCCGTGTTGTCTCCCCAACAATCGACGCGATCTGTGTTGGTGATCGTGCAGTTGAATTGGTGGCCACCGACCACCTCAAGTGCGGACCCCGTGCCCGTGACCAGCGCAGGTTCGTGGACGAGAGTCTCCGATCCAGAAGGCCGAGGGGCACCGGTCTGGCCCCGTTCGTTGCTGCCCCAGCAGTAGACGCCAGCCGCGCCAGTTGCGCAGGTGTGCGCGGTACCGGTGGCGACAGTGGTCACGCTGGACATCACGCGGCGTGGCAGTCCGGAGTCGGGACCCGGCAGGCCCAGTTGTGAGGCGCTGTTGGAACCCCAGCACCACAACTCGTCGTCGACGGTCACCGCGCAGACGTGCTGTCCTCCGCCCGATGCGAAACGCACGTTGCCGATGGTGGAGACACGCTGTGGATACCGGACGAGCAGCTCGCGGTTGGGGTCTGCCAGTTGAAGGTTGCTGTTGTCGCCCCAACAGTAGGTGGCCCCGTCCTGTACGGCGCACATCGAGTCCCCCGTGTTGCCACCGAAGAGTTGCGTCGCACACTCAGGGCAGCCGAGATCGTCCCCGTCCGGTAGATCCGCGTCGCCTCCGTCCTCCTCGACGTCGCCTGTCTCGCCGCTGTCGTTTGCGTCGTCGATGTCGCCTGTGTCGCCGGGCGCGTCGTGGTCCGCGTCCGGTGCGATGTCCGCCGCGGTGTCAAAGGGGACGTCGGCCGTGTCACCATCGTCTCCGGTGTCGGAGCCCGTCGTCGCGGGCCCCTCGTAGGGGAACCCGTCGAGGTTCTCCAGGTTGCCACAGCCCGCCAGGGCGACCGCCGCAAAGATCAGAAGGTTGCGCGCCATTGGAGGCCTCCTCCGCTGGGAACGATGAACGCCTCAACGGGGGCATCCTCCGGCGAGTCGAGCAGCAGGGCGACGACGCCGGCTCCAAGGAGAGCCACGCCGCTGCCGTACAGGACCCAGGTGATGGTCTGGAGCGCTTCTGCGTCACGCAGGCTCGCGTCATAGTCCGCGCGGGAGGCCGCGAAGCGATTCTTCTTCACGTCGTCGATGGCCGGGAGGAGCAAGCCGATGTCCACGTAGGCGCCAGCGCCGAGCGTCAGCACACCTGCGGTCGCGAGCGTCCAGCCAAGCCAGGCCGTGCCGCTGTCTGCCGATGGGCGCGCCGCAGGGGCGGCCACCGGCGCCTTCGTTACCACCGGAGGGGTGATCGTCAGCGCGAGGCGTGTGGTTTCCAGGCCGTTGATGTCGATCTGCGCGGTGGTGGTCTTGCCGCCGTGCTGCGCGCTGAGCTCGTGCCTTCCCGCGCTGAGGTCCACCGCGTTCGCGGGACAGTTCACGGGCTCGGCGCCGTCGATGGACACCAACATGTCCACCGGCGAACACTCGAGCAGCAGGTACCCGCCGCAGGTCTCCCGCATCTCGAGCCGGTAGCGCGCCACGATGGCGTCGATCTCCACTGGTGTTGGGCTGGCGACCTTGGGGGCGCTCAGGGTCTTTTGGTACGCCTCCTCAGCCTCTTTGCAGCGGCCGAGCTTGGCGAGTGTCCTGCCGAGGTTGAGCCATGTGAGGTTGAGCTCGCCCAGGTCGAGGGAGGCGCGGAAGAGGCGCGCCGCCTTGTCGAGATCTCCCGCAGCGACGGCCTCAAACCCCTCGTCATTGAGCTGCGTCTGGCCGGGACTTACCGTCGCGTCCTGGGCTCCAGCGGGCCCCGAGAATGCAAGGAGCCCCGCGACCGCAAGGCCAACCAGGCCCCACCTTCGGGTCGCGCACCGCTCAGCCCAATGGATGGGGTCAACTTGAGGTTCGGCCGCGCTGGGCGCACGGGTTGGGTGGCGAGTCGGACGCATCAATCGACGACCTTCAGTCGTTTCGGGGCAGGCTTTTTCTTGGCCGGGGCCGCCGCCGCCGGTTTGGATTTCTTCTTCTTGGGCACCTTTCGCCTCGCGGGGACCGCCGCGGCCGGTGCCGCGGGCGGTTGGTTCGTTGCTGGTTCCGGCTCGGAGGGCGCAGCGCCCGCTGGCTCGGGCGTGTTCCCAGCGGCGACCGCGGGGGGTGTTTCCGGCTCCGCCGGGGGAGTGCGCGCGGCCGTCTGGGGTTCAGCGGGTGTGTCAGCGCGCTCGCCGGGCGCCGCGGGCGCTTCTGCCACCGCGGGAGCCGGCGACGCGGCCGGGTCGTCGTTGGAAAATGCCCACGCTGCGGTCAATCCCAGCGCCCCCACCAGGAGCGCTCCGCCGACCGCTCCCGCCAGAATCAAGCCGAGCTTGGGTGCGGCCGCCTGTGCCACTGGCGGTGCGGCCACTGCGCCGGAAGGCGGTGACACCAGGGCGGTGTCGGAGGTGAACTCCTGGAGGTCGAAGGGCGGGATCGTCTCGTCCGAGGCATCGCGCAACGGGACGCGCAGGTTCGAGCCCACCACGTCGGGAATGGACGCGGCGTCAATCCTGGACAGCGCGGTCCGGAAGACGGCGGCGTTCGGGTAGCGCTTGTCCGGGCTGAAGGCCAGCGCCCTGCGCAAGACCGGGCCGAGCGGCGACTCCACCAATGCGACCGGCACCTCCAGGCATCCGCTCATGTGCGCCAGGATGTTGTTGTACATGCTGTCGCCCTGCACGACGGGATCGCCGGTCAACATCTCCACCAGAATCAACCCCATCTGGTACACGTCCAGCTGCGGACTGACGGTCTGGTGTTTGATGTACTCCGGGGGGAGGTAGCGGGGCGTGCCAAGCATATTGCCGGATTTGGTCAGCCTCGAGTCGTCGGACTCACCCTCGGCAAACACGGCCAGGCCAAAGTCCACCACGCGCATGGACTCCCGGTCGGTACCGGCGTTCACGATGATCAGGTTGTTGGGTTTGAGGTCCTTGTGGACGATGTCGTGCTCGTGGGCTTCCGCCAGTCCATCCAGGGCACCCATCACGAGCTGCAGGGTTCGGAACGGCGTCAGCGCTCCGTCGGCCGTGAGCTCCTGGCGCAGGTCGCGCCCCTCCAGGAACTGCATGGCGATGTAGGGGATGCCGCGCGGGCCGTAGAAGCCAAAGTCGTAGATGTTGACGACGTTGGGGTGTTCGATGCGGGCGGCGGACTCGGCCTCGCGCAGGAAGCGTCGGTGGGCCACGCCGCCGTCGGACCGGGGCGCGACGCGGTCCAGCAGCTTCACTGCCACACGCCGCTTCATGTACTTGTGCTGCGCGTCGTAGACGGTGCCAAACCCTCCGGTTCCCAGCACGCCTCCGACTACGTAGCGATCTCCAATGACTGTCCCAGCCGCGAGCGGTTCCATGGCTCGTTTCCCTTGATAGTCTTCGCCCGACGGTGTGCGGCAGGCGCCGAAAGTCCTATCGGCGTTTCGCAACCGGAAAGAGAGCGAAGACGTCTGGGCCTGGAAGTTTGCGGCGGGTCGCGGGGCGGTGGTGGCACCCCGGTTGGGGTTTGCGTCGGCGCACAGACGGGGTCCGTTACGCAGCAACCTTCCGAGGGGAGAC
Organism: uncultured Pseudomonadota bacterium; assembly: GCA_937890335.1. Lineage (GTDB taxonomy): Bacteria > Myxococcota_A > Bradymonadia > Bradymonadales > CALBXO01. The sequence goes on from CALBXO010000186.1 coordinate 5,216, forward strand.
GCGGCCCAGCGAGTGCTGCGCACGTTTGGGGGCGTCCCGTCGCGATCAGCACGGCCCGTGCAGGCTCTCGATGTTGTGGCAGCGGGACGGGCCCGCTGCGGTTGCGTCAGGCCGCGAAGCTCACATCGTCGCCCTGGGTCTTCATACGGGTGCGCAGGCCCTTGACGGCCTTGGAGTGGATCTGGCTGACCCGAGACTCCGTCACGCCCAACACCGCGCCGATCTCCTTGAGGTTCAGTCCCTCGAGGTAGTAGAGGCTGATGACGAGCTGCTCGCGCTCGCGCAGGCCCTCGATGGCTTTGTACAGCGCGGCGCGCATCTCTGCGCCCTGGGCGTACTCATCCGGCGAGACGGCGCGGGTGTCCTCAAGGCACTCGAGGAAGGAGCGCTGTTCTTCGCCACCCTCACCGCCGATGTCCTCAAAGGCGATCATGCCCGTGCCCATGGCGCGGTCGCGCAGCTCCTGGTAGCGCTCGTCGGACACGCCCATGGCGTCTGCGATCTCAGCGCCCTCCGCGGGCCGTCCAAAGTCCTGCTCGAGCATCCGCCGCTGGCGGTCGATTCGGCCCGCCACCTGGCGTACGCTGCGCGGAACCCAATCGAGGCTGCGCAGCTCGTCGAGCATGGCACCCTTGATTCGGATGCGGGCGTAGTTCTTGAAATTGTCGCACTTCTCGGGGTCGTACTTCTTGATCGCGTCGATCAAGCCCATGACGCCGATACTGGCGAGGTCGTCTGCGTCTACGCAGGCTGGCAATCGGCTGGCGAGTGCCCGCGCTACGGTTTGGATCAGAGGGAGATACGCTTCGATCAGCTCGTCACGTGAATAGAGTGCCGTTTCGTCGACGACTGCGGTCTGCTTGACCTGGCCCATGAGCACCCGTCCGTGTGGTCTCGGGATCTGCATTGTTTCCACCTTGTTACCGCTGGTCGTCCTAACCGGCACATCACCTATCATCAAGACCCGTGCCAGTCCTCAAGAACAAGCACGATCGAGTCAGGGCCGACGTTGAGTGATTTCGAAAAGGAGGGTCAATCGCGACCCAGGGTCGCGTCGCATGGGTCAGAAACGACCCAGCCCCGGCGGCTGACCATCATGGGCCTTGGCCATACCGGCGAGGGCTGGTGCCGTCTGGACGAGGGCTTCGTCTCCGTGCCGCACACCCATCCCGGCGACGTGGTGGACGTCGTCGTCGGTCCCTTCCGGCGTGGAAGGGCCTGGGCAAACGTGGAGCGCTTTGTGTCGCGCAGCCCGCGTCATGTCGATCCTGCATGTCCGCACTACGACCGTTGCAGCGGGTGCGTACTCCGACACCACTCCGTTGCACACGAAGCCGAATACAAACTCCACGCGGCGGGCGAGATCCTGGATCGCTACGGCCCCGAGTTTGCCGCAACCATCCCGCTCGATCTCGTCACCACGGGAGTCCGATCTGGACACCGCACCCGCGGTCGCATGACCGTCGAGGTGCGTGATGAACAGGTGCACATCGGACTGCGCGGACTGGCGCTTGATCGAAAAGTGGTCAACATCCGGGATTGTCCCGCGCAGGCGCCCGCGTGGCGCGCCGCGATGGGATGGGTGGGTGAGTGGCTCGATGCCCACGTCGACGAGGCGCGTGGCCTGGATACCCTGGATCTTCGCCTGGAGGACGGGCAGGTGTTCATTGCGGGTCCAGACGCGCCCTGGACCCACCCCAACCCGGCTGCTGCGGCGCTCCTGGTGGACTGGACGCTGCGTGCGCTCGGGCCCTGCTCGACCGCGTTGGACCTCTGTTGCGGTACGGGAACGGTGACCAGAGCCCTCGCCGCGCTGTGCCCGCGTGTAGTCAGCGTGGACGAGGACCGGGCTGCGACCGCGGCGGTAGCGGCCCTGGAGCTGCCCGGTGTGGAAGTCAGGACGGGGCGGCTCGGGGTGGTGTTGCGCAAGCTGCGCAAGGAACGCGTGGTCGCCGACGGCGCCGTCGTCAATCCCATGCGGCGGCCTCTGGGTCGCAAGCAATTGGGCGACCTGGCCCACTTTGGCCTTGGGCGCGTCGTCTACCTGGGACCTGGCGCGGTGAGCGCGGCCAAGGACGCTGTGGTGCTCACCGAGCTGGGCTTTGTCTTGCGGCGTGCAGCCGTGATCGACCTTCACCCGGCGACCTCGCAGTTCATGCTGGGGCTTGTCTTCGAGCGCATGTCGAACGACACGGCTGGATAGACGCGATTCGACTCCGACGGGGTTCTTCCACGGGGGCCCACTCCGGCATATAGTGTCGGCAGCAGAGGAGATCCGGCCGGTTGGTCGACCACATCACTACAGGGTCAGAAATGAGGAATTGGAGCACTACTCTCTTGGCGTTCGCGGCTGTCGCGGCGCTCTTGTTCACCACCAGCGCGGTCTCCGCGCAGGAGAACTGCGAGGACGACACCCTCTGCGCATGCTTCCCGGAGGAAGGGGGCCCCGCGTGCGATCCCGAGGTGGACGAGGACTGCGTCTGCGACGACCTCTGCGACCCTGCGGACGAAGACCCGGACTGCTTCTGCGTGGACCAGGACAACGCCGAGTGTGACGACCCCAACAACCCGGACGCGGACTGCTACTGCTTCTACTTTGAGTGTGAGCCGGGCGACGATGACCCCGGTTGCGAGTGCTATGGCCCGGATGACCAGGAGTGCGACCCGGAGGTGGACGAGGAGTGCGCCTGCTTCCACTACGAAGAGGAGGAGGACCCCGAGATTCTGGAGTGCTTTGACACCTGCGCCACGATCGCGGCGTGCCAGGAGCTTGAGGACGAGTGTGGGGCCGACGTTGCCGCCGCGTTCGAAGGGCAGTGCTCCGAGATGTGCTACGACGAGGACACCCGCTCCCAGCTCGCACAGGCCGATGGCCTGCCTTGCGGCACGGTCGTGCCCATCGTGATCCAGAGCTCCGAGGAGCTGACCGACGCCTGCGGTGGCGGTAACAACGGCGGCAACAACGGCGGCAACAACGGCGGCAACAACGGCGGCAACAACG
>CALBXO010000187.1 GCA_937890335.1 uncultured Pseudomonadota bacterium
TTGGCACGGACGCCCTGGACACCGCGATCGCGACCACCGGATCCGTGACCGTCACCACACGGCCGGTTCAGGATGTAGAGGTGCTCCTCAACGGCGATCTCATCGCTACGAGTACACCGTTCACCAAAGCGGATCTCAACCCCGGTGAGTACTCCGTCGAGCTCAAGCACCCCGACTACAAGCCCACTGTCCGTCGCGTCACCATCGTCGCCGGCGCTGCCGCGTCCATGGACGTGGCGCTGGATCCCCGGCCCGTGGGCAAAGGCACGGTGACGCTGGCCGTGCGCCCAGAGCGCGCTGTCGTCTATGTAGACGGCGAGGCGGTCGGCGGAATCCCCGGTCCGGACGGAAAACGAATCCTGATCCTCGATGACCGCCGCGAGCACCTTCTCGAGGCGCGCCTGGTGGGACACTACGTCGCCGAAACCCGGCTGGAGATCGCCGACGGCCAGAAGATCTCCAAGACGCTGGTGCTGCGCAGGATTCGTGGTGAGATCGATCTCAAGAGCAAACCTGCTGGGAAGATCTTCCTGGACGGTGCATCCGCCGGCAAAACCCCGGCGGTCCTCCGGGACCTTGAGCCGTTCGTGGTCCACGAGCTGTCCATCCGCGCCCCTGGGCACGAGGCGTGGAACAAGCGCGTGCTCTTTCACCGATCGTACAAGAAGGCATACAGCGCGCGCTTGAAACGCGGCTCCGGCGCCGGCCAGGCGGACACGACGAAGTTCGGCAAAGTCACCATTGACTCAGGCCTGGCCTGGTGGCGCATCCAGGTGAACGGCTGGGACACCGGGATGACGACGCCAATCACCGCAAAACAGCCGTTGACGCTGCCTGTGGGCTCTCATACGATATCGTTCGTTCGCGGTAACGACACGCACAACTTCCCAGTCGAGATCACAGCCGACTCAACTGTGAAGCTGGACAAAGACACACCATTTCGCTGGTGACTCCCTCGTCCAACGTTGAAAAGATTCTGGTGCAACGGGGCCTGCTGTCGGCAGAGGCGCTGGAGCAGGCCGTGCGCCTCAAAGAGCGGCAGGGCGGCAGCCTGGCGGTGAACCTGGTCATCACCGGCGCGATCGACGACCAGACTCTGTCCAGCTTCTACCGCGAACGGTACCGCCTCGAGCCCCTCGGTGAGGACGAAATCTCGGCGGTCGTTCTCAGGACCTTCCGCATCATTCCGGTCGAGATCATCTACGACTTCGGGCTCTTTCCCGTACGCATCGAGGGTGTAGAGGGCATGGAGCGGCTCGTGGTCGGCATGATCGACCCGTCCGAACCCGAAGTGCTCGAGGAGGCGTCGTTCTTCGCAGCGCTCGAGCTCGTGCCCAAGCTGATGACCATCGGCCAGATGGCGCGGCACTATGCGCGATTGACCGGAAAACGATGGAAGGTGGACTGGGAGACCGTGGTCGCCCGGCGACGCATCTACCAGGCCAAGGTCAGCGCAATCTCCGAGGACGAGGGGGAGCCGTCTGAAGACGGGGCCATCGTGCTGACCAACCCGGTCAAGGAGCTGCTCACCCAGACCGCCGCGCTCGATCACAGCCTCAACGACATCTTCGACGCCGAGGACGACGACGAGGGTTTCTCACGGTCCGAGCTCGTGATCGCGCTGGTCAGCGTGGACGCCAACAACCTCGAAGAAGAGGAGGTCATCGAGCTCACCCGCGTGAAAAACCGCGCTGTCTCGGCGGTGCCTGGAAAACTCTCGCTCGAGGAGGACGCCCGTCCAAGGGTCAAGCGCAAGGGGCGCGGTGAGAACCGCTGGATTCTGGACCCCGCCGAGGAGGGCGAGGTTCGCATCAAGGATGTCCAGCCCCCCGCGCCCGCGCCGGATGAGCTTCCAAAGATCATCGTGGACACAGCCCTGCTCACTCCTGAAGAGGCTGAAGCGCGGGTCGTCGCCCTCGAAATGGAGCTCCTGAGCCAGAAGACGAGCCGGCGGATCTCTCGCGCGACGCCCGCGCCGGTCAAGAGGATCGAACCGATCGAGAGCGACTGGCTCGACACGGTGGAGTCGGGAGCCCCGAGCGATGACCCCGTTGCCGCGCCTCGCACCCTGCCCCTTGGCTCACCCGTAGGAAAGGCAAAGCAGGCGGTGCGCAAGGACACCGCAGTGCCCAAACCGGCCGCGCCGATCGATGCGGACCTCCCAACCACCGAGTTGGAACGGGTGGAGGTCGATGCGGCGCCAGAAGCGGACGCAGCCACGGTCCCCGGATCGCCCGTACCCGCAGAGCCAGACGCTCTCGGTGCCGATGCCGGCGCGGCCTGGCCAGATCCAGACGCGGATGGCAACGCGGTCGAGGAGACCAAAGACGCTGGCCCACCCAAGACCGAGCCGCCATCTACCCCGGAACCGCGGCGAGAATCGAAGTCCATCGCCCGACAGGGGCTGGCCGGCGGCCTCACTTTCGAGCTGGCCGACCACACCCACGTACCCGAGGACAGCCAGGGCTTTGCCGACGCGCTGGAGGGGGCCCGAGAGCGCGACGAGGCTGGAATCGCGGTCGCGGCGTACCTGCGGGGCGTCTACGAGCGTGTGGTCCTGTGGACATTGCGCGGCAACTCGGCCTCCGCGTGGATCGTCCATACAGGGTCGGAGCCCGACCTGAGCCCCGCTCGAACCCCCATCGACGCGTCCCATGTGGACGCACTGTCGCGCGCCGCAGGTAAGCTGGCTTACTTGGGGCCGGTCAACGCCAACGACGACGACGCGACCGCGCAGTTCGAAGCCGTGCTCGGCGGAGCGTTGCCTCTGAGTGCTGTCACCCTCCCGATTCTGATCGGCGACCGGCAGATTGGCGTGATCTACTGCGACTGCGGGCCGGGCGAGGCCGTCAGCGTCGACAAGGAGCGCCTTGCGCTGGTGCGCTCATTACTGGCGGACGCACTGCGGCGAGTCATTCTTGCGCGGAAACGTCGGCGGCGTCACTGAAGGATGATCAGCAGGGCCACGCCCAGCAGGATCGCCACCAGGACCACGACCACCGCGACCCCGAGCAACCATTTGAGCAATGACGGATTGCCCGCCGCTTTGGCGGGCGCCACGTCCTGCTCGTGGCGTCGCACATTCGCGGTCGGAAGGCCGCGGCGCTTGCCCTTGGCCTGTCGTTTCTCCGCAGACCGACCTGCGCGCTGCTGGCCGAGCTGAACGCCGGATGCAGCGGCGTCGGTCGCCACGCCCGCCGGTACGGTCTTGCGGGGGCGGTGAGGGTCGGGCCCCGACGCAGCTTCGGGTTCGTCGCCGACATCCGGCTCGGCCGGTTTGGAAGCGTCGGCCTCGACGTCGTGTTGGGGGGGCGATGACGCGGGGGAGGCCGGCGCGTCGCCGGCGCCCATTGGATCCCACTCGTCGAGCTCCGCCGTCTCCGCGTGACCAAGATCGGTCAACGGGGCAGTTGGCTGTTCTTCGCCGGTCGCAGGCGCGCTCTCAGGCGATGGACCTGATGGCAGCACGTCATCCAGGCTACCCACGCCGCCGCCGAGGTCCCAACCGGACGGGTCGGGCCATTCGTCCAGGCCATCGGCCGCCGACGGCGCCTTCAATTGGGCCTCGAGCGAACCCATCATCATCGTCTTGCGAACCTGCGGCTCGGAAGCCGGACGCGCGGTTGCCTTTGGCGCCGCGGGAACCGACGGTGCCTGCGCCATCAACAGCGTCGCCTTGGGTGCTGCTGCCTGCTCCACATCCGCCCTGGCAACCGACTGCACCGGCTGGGTTACCCCGGGCTCGATCTGCGCGAGAAGCGCGGTCTTCACCGGCTCCGTACGCTCGGTTCCTGCGGTCGCTGCCTCGGCCTGACTCAACTCCTCATGGCGCGCGGCCGCCAGGATCTGCGCCGCCGGCATCAGGGCCGTCGCCTTGGGAGAGTCCGCCTGCTCAGGCTCAGAGACGCTCGCGGGCGCCTGCGCCATCAACTGCGTGCGCACGGGGCCGGATGCCGCGGCACCCGCTTTGGCGGCGCGTTCCTGCGCGATGGACTCCTCCAACATCTGCCGGCGGCGCTCGAGCTCGTCGGCGGGGACAGCCATCCCGAGAACGGTCTTCTTGGGCGTGGGCGAGCCCTGCGGAATGCGCGCGCCGCAATAGCCACAATGGCGTGCGCTGTCGGCTACGTCTTTGGTACAGGAAGGACATCGCGTCATGCGCGCGATCGTAGTAGTCGCGGCCGACATAAGTCAATCCGCCCCCGCCCTCATGGACACAGGCGCGCTCAGTCGCTACAAAGCCGGAATGGTATGGTCTGATGAGAGCCAAACGGAAGCCCCTACACTGACCCCCGAGATCACGCGCCGCCGGCTCGCCCTGCCGTTGGCGGGCGCCGCGGCTGTCGTCGCCGCTGGTGTCGCCGGCTTGACCCTCTTCTTCGCGGGAGACGGCAGCCTCGGCGCAATCGCGGACCCGAGCAGCCACAGCGTCGCCGCGGTCCACGCTGAAGCC
>CALBXO010000188.1 GCA_937890335.1 uncultured Pseudomonadota bacterium
TCGCCGCCGCGCAACGTCTGCACCAGCCGGACGATCTCGCCGCGCGGCTCGAAGCCGGACTCGCGCAGGGGGCGGAAGACCAGGTGGGAGACGAGCGGGTTGGAGGCGATCATCACGTGCGCGCCGGGCACCAGAACCCGGTGTGCCGCCAGGGCCCAGGCCGTGAAAAAGGCCTCCATCGCGGCCTTGTCCTTGTCCGTCAACACCGTGAACCGGGGCAGGGGCGCACGCTGGTTGCCCCCCAACGACGGCGGGATTCTCCAGACGCCGCCCTTGCCCGTGCGCAGCTTTTTCACCTCCACCGCGGTGTACTCCCGAAGTCCGTAGGGTGGATCGGTCACGATGGCGTGCACGCTGTTTTCAGCGCGCTGGTCCATCCATTCCAGGCAGTCTGCGTGAACGAGTTCGTACAAGGTGAACGGGCGGTGGTTGATGCCGTGGGCGAGACGTTCGATAAGGTAACACCGTTGATCGTGGAGGGACCACTGCCCATGCCCATCTTCTGTTCCCAGGAATCGTTGCGCGTGTTCGAGCCACTGCTGGGGACGGCACCGGCTGGAATTGACCGGTATCTGCTCCTGGAGTTCAGCGGCGTGTGGCCGGCCAAGGCGTGGCCGGGCGTCGATGTCCCTGCGGTGGTCCGAGAGCATGTGGACGCGGCGCTGGCCGCGGTTCCCAGATGTAGACTGCAGATCGTCAGGCAGCACCGCGCGCAGCCGGAGGGCGTGTGGTTGGCCATCGCCGACCTACGCCACGGCGGTGTGCGCCGGTGGCAGCTGGACAGCTACGAGACGCTGCTGGAGCTGGACCTTGTGGAGGCCCTGACCGCGCCTGTGGAGGGCGGCGCAGCGCTCTGGCTCACGTGCACGCACAGCCGCCGCGACCGCTGCTGCGCCAAATGGGGTCTCCCGGTGCAGGCGGCGCTGCGCGACTGCGCCGGGGATGACGCCTGGCAGGCCAGCCACGTGGGCGGGCACCGTTTTGCTCCCAATGTCTTGCTGCTGCCTCACGGCATCATGTTGGGCCGGGTCGGCCCCGCCAATGTACCCGAGGTGTTCGCGGCGGTCGCGAGCGGCGGATTGCCGCCGCTTCGTTTCTGGCGCGGCAGGACCTGCCTTGCGCCCCATGTACAGGCGGCGGAAATCCTCGCGCGACAGGCCGAATTGCGGTTGGACTTCGGGGCGCCGGACGTCGTTGAGGACGAGCTGGAGGGGGCGATTCGGCGCGTCACGTTGAGGTTTGGAGAGGAGGTGCGAACGATCCGGTTGCAGTCCCGGCGGCTGCTGCCGCTGGCCAAGAGCTGCGGGGAAGAACCCGTCTCGCTGGACGGCTGGGCCGCTGCGCTCCCATGACCGACATGGCCGCCGCCGCTGCGCGATTCGCGGCCATCACAGGATGCGACACATTTCCGCCCACGCATGCCACGTGGTCCTGGTCTTCCTGGGAGTCTCGGTTGGCTGCTCTCGCCCCGGCCGAACGGCGTCGGCTCGGTGTCTACACCACACCGGAGCCACTGGTCCGCGCCGTCGTCGCCGACGTGGACGCCATGTTGCGCGAGGGCTTTGGTCTCACTGATGGACTCGGCGACACGACCACCTGGGGTGAGCTGGTGGATCGAGGCCACGTGGCGCGGCCGCCGGCATTCTCCTGGTCGAAGATTCGCGACGAGGTTTTTGTGCGTGTCCTGGACCCCGCCTGCGGGACCGGGATTTTCCCCGGGGCTGCGCTGACGCTGGCGGGACCCGCGCTGGCCGATCGGCTGCACTGCGTGGAGATCGATCCGGTCGCGTGGGGACTTTGTCACCTCGCCTTGGCCCCAGGGAAGGCGCATTTGCGGCTCGCGTCCGGGCTCGAGGAGTGGGCGCCTGCGCTCCCCATCACCGTTGTGATCGGAAACCCGCCGTGGTCAGGGCTGTCGGAGAACCGCGGCTGGATTGTGGACCTGTTGCGCGGGCGCGTGGACGGCGAGAGCTACTACGAGGTGGATGGCGCGCCGTTGGGGGAACGAAAGCTCTGGCTCCAGGACGACTACGTGAAGTTCATGCGGCTGGCGCAGTACCACGTGGACCGCGCCGGCGCGGGGGTCATGGGTTTTGTGACCAACCATGGTTGGTTGGACAACCCGACGTTCCGCGGGATGCGTGCGTCGCTGTGCGGCCGCTTTCCCACGCAGCGAGTTCTGGACCTCGGGGGCAACGCCAACCGGACGCAAGGCGCCCCAGACGAGAACGTTTTTGGCATTCGGCAGGGTGTCTGCGCAGCGGTCCTCTCCACCCACGGTGACGGTGCTGTCCGTGTGGGCACGCTGCGCGGCGGCGCGGGGGACAAGCTGGCGCGGGTCGCCGCGGGTGTGGCGGCCCTGTGCGACACCCGGCTGCTGCCCACCGCGCCGGCGTACCTTCTGCGGCCCGCGCCCACCGCGCACCCTGAGTACGCGCGGTACACGCCGTTGACGGACCTGTTTCCCCTCCACACCACGGGTCTCGTGACCGCCCGTGACAAGGTCGTGGTTGGCACGACACCCGAGGAGGTCCTCGCGCGGGTCCAAAGGCTGCGCGACAGCGTCGACTCCGACGACGCGATTCGGGCGCTGTATTTTGGGGGCCGCAGAGCGTCGAAGTATCCGCCGGGGGACACCCGCAGCTGGCGGCTTCCGGAGGCGCGCGCCCGGCTCGGGGAGGACCCAGATTGGGCGCTGCGCGTGCGCCCCTACTACTACCGCCCGCTGGACGTTCGCTATGTCTACGCGGCGCCGTGGATGGTGGATTGGGGCAGGCCCGACGTGGCCCGTCACCTGGATCCATGGTTCGGGCCGCCGCTGTCGGAGGCACCACCGGCGGAACAAGTGGCGTTGGTGTGGATGCGGCAGGTGAGCACGGGGGGACGCTTCAGCCACGTTCTGGTGGCGCGCCAACCCGTGGACAACCGGTGCATGCGCAGCAGCCGAGGGATCTCAAGCTTTGCGCCGCTCTTTGTGGACGGCAGGCCCAACCTGAGGCCGCCGGCGACTCTCGCCGACGTGGCACCACGCGACGTGCTCGGGTTTGTCTACGCCACGCTCTGGGACCTCACGTACATCGACCGCCACCACGCCAGCCTCTGCCGCGAGGTGCCTCGCGTTCCGCTGGAGCGCTTTGATCCTGTCATCGCGGCCCGCGGCCGCTGGCTGGTGAGTCTGCACCTCGGCGACGTGGAGCCCATGGGTGCGGGAGACGCGCACCCTGTCGGCGAATCCGTCGCTGTATTTGACGGTGCCCAGCTTGGCGGCGTGGACGCGTCGGCCCGGTTTCGGCGCGCCCGGAGTGCAGGCGGGCGGCGACTGACCCCGCACGAGCGGGAGCGTGCGACGTGGGTAGCCCAGGTGGCGCAGCTCACACGGCGCTGGCAGCATGGGGCGTTCCCGATCTGAGAACAACTCCGGCGCCAGGTGGCCGGGCATGACCCGGTCAGAATCGGTGGGCGCCCAGCGGGGCGGCCCGGCTGGGACCGCTTTGCGGAGCAACGACGCCCGTTGAGGCGTGCCACTCCGCGCCGCGGCCGGCCAGCCAAAGCCTGCGGTGCGCATCGGCGCAATCCTTGTGCCACGCGGTGGGAGGAAGGCGGCCTCAGAGGCTTGCAAGGCGTCAGTGACGGTGTGGATGGGTCGAGACTTTGCGGGGAGGGGGCGTGCCAGAAAGGTGCAGTTTCGGGACGTCCGCGCCTCACCGCGGCGCCACAACCACCGTGGGCCTGAGGTTCTGCCGCGCCAGGAGCAAGGCCGCGTCCAGGTCCGCCGTGTAGAAGAACTCCCACGTGTCGGCAAAGCGCGGCTGCAACGTCTCGTCGCGGAACTCGACGACGGGTTCGCCGGGTCGCCACCCGACGCCGAGGTGCATCGTCGTGGTCCGCTTGATGAGGTAACCGCCGGACACGCCGACCCATCCATTGGCGGCCACGCTCCAGATGCCGTCCTCAAACGCAGCCGGCTGGAGATCAAAGTCGGACTCGTCGTACCTGACCGGGCTCTCCGCCAGGGCGGGCTGGTAGATGATGGCGCCCGCCTCACGGGGAACCTGGATCACGACGGGCTCAATGCGCCGCAGGTCGCAGTCCCAGGGCCCGTCGGTGTCGTCGTCGGCGAGGCACTCGTCAAAGTCAGCCTGCGCGCCTGGGGCCGGGGGCCAGTGGACGCGGGCGCGGTACACGGTCGCCGGTCCCGGCGTCTCGTCGCGGGCCGACCACGTCGTCTCGGCCGCGCGCCCGGCGTTTGAGGTAATCGCCAGCGCCAAGGGTGGTTCGGCGTCGAACCAGGCATCCGCCGCGGGCGGAGCGGTGGCGTCCATGACCGTTCGCGCGTGCGTGTCGATGATCAGCGCAGCCGCCCCGCGCCGGACGCGGATGGACTCCAGCGCCTCGCGCGCCACATCGCCAGCCCGCCCGCAATGTTCCAGCCCGTACATCACTTCGCCCCACCACGGGTTCACGCCGCGGGCGTCGGAGACCTGGCCCCACAGCAGCTCGCGCCACGCGGTGTCCAGGGCCTCGCGGTCGGCCTCGGTCGCGGCATCGCCGAGCTCCGGGACCGCGGTATCCAGCGCCAGCACCTGGTGCCGCGCCCTGGCGCATGTGGTGATGACCAGGTTGTCGCGTTCGTGGTGCGGCCAGGCGTCTCCGGCGCCTCCGAGCCAGCGAAGCGGCCCGGTAGTCGAGCGCGGCTGCCACGTGCCGTCGAGGAAGGGGGGCATGGGCGCGGGCTCGACCCCCTGGGCCTTGGCCGCGTCCACATAGTCGGCGATGCGGCCTACGCGGTAGCCGTTCTGGTGCAGGCATTGAAGCTTGCGTTCGAAGTTGCGGACGTAGCCTTCCATGCGGACGAAGGAGCGGCCGACGTAGGGATTGAGGTCGCCTGTGGCCAGCAGCTCTCCGTCGTCAAAGAAGACAAAGGTCTTCTCGATCTTGTCGTTGGACAGGGCCCGTGGGAGGACCACGTCCTGCCCCGACACATTCCACAGCGGCTGGTCCGCCAGTCCCTGCTGGTAAAAGCCCTGGAGGTTGCGCGCCATGACCATGACGGAGTCCGGCCGCCGCGCGTGCAGCCACTGTGCAAAGCCCTCGCCAAACTGTCCCTCCTGGGTGAACACGGCGCGGCTCAAGGGCAGATCCGCGGCCTGGAAGCTGGCCTGGGTTCGCGCCCAGGACTCGTCCATGTCGCGGCGGCCCCACGCCAAGAAGAACTGGTCACTCCAATGCACCGAGGCGAGCTCGACCTGGCCGGCTTGCGCGAGGTCCCGGAGGCGAACGAGAAGGGCGGGGTGGCGCTCGCGAATCAGGTCCACCATATAGCCCTGGAGCTCCAGGGTCAGGGCGAGCTCCGGGTTGCGCTCCAGGATGTCCAACAGGGGCGCGAAACTCTCCGTGATGATCGCGTCCTCGACCTCGGCCTCGGTCAGGTCGGTCTGCGGGGCCGCCGCGGGCGCGTTGAGCGCGATCTCGGCGAAGTTCTCGAGCCCACCGGCGACGTATTGCACGTTGAAGTGGAACATGGACAGCACCCACCGACCACCGGGAGGCGCCGGGCCAGCCGGCGGTTCTGGGCAGGGCGGGGGCGCGGCGTCCTGCGCCACGTCCGGTACGTCGGCGACATCGGGCGTGTCGGGCGTGTCGGAGGGGGCGTCCTGCGCCACATCACCGTCCGCGTCCCCCACGTCGGCTGCGTCTTGCGTGTCCGCCACCTCCGCGCCGACGTCCCTGCCGTCGACCTTGGGGTCGTCGTCGGAGCAGGCCAGCAGGGTCGAGGCGAGAAGAAGAGCGAGCGCGCTAACCTTTGACGATGTCACATCCAAACTCGATGTCGATGGAGCCCTCGACGAAGCCGCAGCTGTCGGGACACAAGATGACCTCGGTGGGGTTCTCCGGGTCGTCGTAGTACCAGCCGGCACCCTCGCAGTCGTCCGCGGCGTCGTAGTTTGGCAGGATCACATCTTCCCCCATGCCCGGCGTGAAGCGCACGTTGACCCGCGCAGGGTCCACCTCCAGGAACTCGCCCGGGTCGGGAATCGTGAAGTTGCAGGGCAGCAGGCTGCCCTCCACCACATTGTCGGCGATCGCGCGGAAGATCGGGTCCCAGTCCTCCTCGCAGATGGGGGCGGTGACCCCGCCGGTCTGCCTGGACAGGGTCAGGTATTGTTGGCCGATGCCCGCCCCCGCGCCGCTCCACCCGATGCAGCCAAAGAACGGCACATCGCCATACGCCACGACGCTGTGGAAGGTGAATCCGTTGGGGAACCCTGGGTTGCGGCGGTCGCGCATGGAGACCGTGAACCGGCTGGCGCTCCAGTCCGACTCGTCGTCGGTGACGGCCACGATGTGGACCTGGGCGCCCTCGCGCAGGAAGTGGCTGTACGCGGGGTAGTGCGTGGAGACGAGCTCGAGCCCGTCGTTGCTTCCCACGCTTTGTCGCACGTGGAAGTAGCGATCCGAGTCGCGGTCGGGACAGCCGCCGCTGGACAGCGGCGCGGGCACGCAGACGCTGCTGTTGGACCCGACCATGATCACATGGTGATCGATCCCCGAGCGGGAGATGAAGGCGGCAAAATCGTTGATCTTCTCTTCGACCAGGTCGGTCTCCTGGTCCATGGAACCGGACGTGTCGACGAACCAGATGATGTCGACAGGGAGGGTCGCCGGCGTGGCTTCTGCCGCGGCGACGGCGCAGGCCTCCGGCTCGTCCGGGGGCACGTCGCGCACGTCAGGGACGGCGTCGGGTGTGTCCTCACCGAGGTCTTCGGCGACATCTCGTACATCTTCGGGGAGGTCGACCGGGGCGTCCGTGTTGGCGTCGACCTCGTCCGGGGCATCGGCCGCGTCCTGCGCAACGTCGTCGCCGGCGTCGGGCGCTGGGAGATCGGTCAGGGTGTCAGCGGGGCCGATGTCGCCGGCGGTGTCGCGCCGGTCCGTGTCACCGGCATCGGGCGAGCCCCCCTGGCTGACGCAACTGCCCTCAACGCAACGGGCGCCGGGTCTGCAGGTCACGCCCCCGCAGGGATCAGCGGCCTGGGGCTCGGGTGTCGCGCAGGCGACCGCGCCGAGGCAAAGGATCGCAAAAAGCCGGTACATGGAGGCCGAGCCTGACGCAATCTCGTTGCAGAAGCAACTGAATGGATCTCCCGTGCGCGCGTGCGAGCGGTCGAACGTCCTCGCAGTGCCGCGTGAACGAGCGGAGTTGCCCTTGCGTGGGGGCGGTGTAATGCTGTGGGGGCGACTCTTCGACCAGCTGGGGTGATCATGCTCATTCGTCTATCTACGGCCGCCGCATTCGCGAGCCTGTTTGCGCTCGTCGTATCCCTCTCGGCCTGCTCCGAGGACGGTGGCGATTCCGACCCTGTAACGCTTCCGTGCGCTGGGGCCTGCCCCGCGGACCAATGTTTTGCCAACACCTGTCTCGGCGGGAACAACGGCAACAACGGGGTCAACAACGGCAACAATGG
>CALBXO010000189.1 GCA_937890335.1 uncultured Pseudomonadota bacterium
AAAGGGCTGCCGACGGACGACTGCAGCAACGTGGGCGCGGACCTGACCAACCGGTGCTACTGCCAGAACTGTCACATCGCGGTCGAGCCGTGGGCGGCGCACTGGGCGCGCTGGAAGGAGCAGGGCGGTGGCTACCTGAGCCCGGCGGACTACCCGATCTACGACGAGGTCTGCGAGGCCTGTGCCCGCAACGGAATTGGGTCCTGCCCCACGCGGTGTCGGTCCGAGTACGTAGTGGAGACCGTCCCCGCCGACCACGAGCCGTACCTGGGCTACCTGCGCGGGTATGAGTTCATCAAAGACCAACACCACATCAACGCGGACGCCGGTCCCCGGCTCTGGGTGGAGCGAACCCTCCAGGACGGCTCGCTGGCGCGCGGTGTCGTGTCAAAGATGTTCCGCCACTTCATGCGCCGTGAGCTGACCGAGTCGGCGGGCGACAAGGAAATCGGCGAGGCGCTGTTCCGGGCCTTTGTGGGCTCAAACTACGACATCAAGGCGCTGGCCAAGGCCATCGTGACACTTCCGGCGTACAGGAGGCTCCGATGAACCGCATCGCTTGGATGGGTTGTGCCGCGTTGGCGGCGATGGCGTTGTGGGTCGGGTGCGCTGGCGAGAGCGACCCCGTCGCTACGCAGGGACCTGAGGTGGAGGACGGGCCGGGGCTTCGGGCGGTCGAGCAGGCTGCGCCACCGACTGATTTCGTCGCGGTCGATGCGCAGCGCGACAGCGCCGGCCGCGTTGTGGTGGACCCAGCCCCCGCCGCGTCCGCGAGGACGCTGCGCAGGATGAGCGTCAAGCAGCTGCGGCGCGCGATTGCCACGGTGACCGGCGGTGGAGCCTGGCGGGACTCGCGCGGTAGGGACCAGCTCACGATCCTGGAGCAGACCTTGGGCGTCCCGACCTACATCGACACGACCAGCGAAGACCTCGAGGCGTCTCTGGTGTTCCAGAAATTCCTCGGCGACGGGACGCGGGCCGTGTGCGACGAGACGCTGCGCAACGACGTGGAGATGGCCTCTGACGACCGCATCTTCCTGCGGTACGTGGAGCCCAGCTGGGATTGGGAATCGGCGACGCCCGAGCGCAAAGCTGCGATTGACCGCAACCTCAGCTACTTGAAGCTGCGGATTACCGGTCATGGTCCCGACGCCTCGCAGGAGGACCCGCTCGAGCGGGAGCGTTGGCTGTTCCGAAGCGTGACCCACGCGACGGGCGACCCCGGCAAGGGGTGGCGCGCCGTGTGTGTCGGTTTGATGAGCTCCCCCGAGTTCTACCTGTACTGAGCGGAGGACATGACGATGTTGACGAGACGCAATTTCCTCCAGGCCATGTTGGCGACGTCGGGTGCGGCGGCCTTCGGTGGTGTTTCCCTCGCGGAGCTCGGTGCACTGAGCGCGGAGCCGCTGCGACCGGGCACGCCCGACCATCGGCGCCGGTTTGTCTTCTGCTACCTCGGTGGCGGTTGGGACATTCTGGTGGGCGCCGATCCACGGGACCCGTGGGAGTTCCGCTCCGAACGGCGCGGTGAGACCGGTGTGGAGCCGGCGTATGACCGGCTTGGTGCCGCGTTCCAGAACGGTGGAACCGAAGGCAACGGCCTGTTCCACGACCCGGAGCTCGGCATCACCCTCGGTCCCGCCTGCGGTCCGCTGTGGGCCCACCGCCACGACATGGTGGTCGTCCGTGGCATGACCATGGATACCGTCGCCCACGAGGTGGGACGCCGCTATTTCCTGACCGGACGTATGCCCAGTGGGCTGACCGCGCGCGGGTCCAGTGTGCCCACCGAGATTGCGGCGCAGCTGCACGCGGCGGGCGCGCCGTCGCGGATGCCCTTTGTGCCCAACCTGGCGTACGCGGTGGAGTCCTACAACGACCGCCACCCCAGCTACGCGTCGGGCTTGAAGATCTCGAGCGTGCAGGATCTCCTCGACGCGCTCGTGCGTGAGGAGGGGGCGTACTCGGATGTGGAACAGCGCCTCATTCAGGACTACCTGGGCCGCCCCGATTCGTTTGGGCTGCCGCTTGAGCTGATGCCCAGCGCGCTGAATCGGGCGCGCAAGAGCCAGATTCAGGCAGAGTCCGTGCTCGCGGCACAGCTCGACAAACGCCTGCGGTTCCCGCAGGGGCTCAACCTGAACTCGGCGGCGGCGGCAGGGCTGCTTGCAGTGCAGGCCATCACCGAGAACGTGAGCCCCTGTGTATCGC